>VFKS01000523.1 GCA_009885425.1 Novosphingobium sp. | reverse complement strand
GTGCCGACCGGGTGATAGACGGTATCGGCGCGGCTGCGGATCAGCGCGTCGAGTGCAGCATCGTCGGCCAGATCAACCGGCTGGCGCGCGGTCGGACCGAATTCGGCAAGCGCACCGACTTCGGCGATCCGGTACATCAGCCGGACCCCGGCGCGCAACGTGGCCATATCGCGATCATCGGCGAGGAAATTGGGATCGATTAGCGGCGCCGCGGCTGGATCGGCGCTGGCCAGCTGCACCGTGCCCCGGCTTTCCGGGCGCAGAACGCAGGCGTGGATCGAAAAACCGTGGCCGTGCACAGACGTGCGGCCGTGGTCTTCGAGCATTGCGGGTACGAAGTGATATTGGATGTCGGCCGCTGGCAGATCGGGGTTTGAACGCCAGAACCCGCCGCCTTCGGCGAACGGTGTGGTCATGATCCCGGTGCGTTTGCGGCGATGCTCGATGATCGCTTTCAGCATCCGCCACGATCCGCTGACCGAATCGCCGATCAGCTCTTTCGATTGGGTCGACCAGCTGGCGACGAAATCGATGTGATCCTGCAAGTCAGCGCCGACTGCGGGCTTGTCCAGCGCCACCGCAATGCCCTGCTGCGTCAAATGCGCGGCCGGGCCGATCCCGGACAGCATCATGATCTGCGGCGAGCCAAAGGCCCCAGCCGACAGCACCACCCCGCCCCGCGCCCGGATCACTTCGCGCTTGCCGCCGAACCGGACAGCGACTCCGGTGACCCGGCCATTCTCGATCACCAGCCGTTCGACCAGCGCTCCGGTCCGGATTACCAGGTTGGGCTTTTCGCTGAGGTAAGCTCGCGCTGCCGACCAGCGCTCACCAGCTTTCTGGGTGACCTGATAGAGCCCGAAGCCATCCTGCTGCGCGCCGTTGAAATCGGGGGTGTTGCCAAGCTGCAGGCTCTCTGCGCTGGCCACAAAGGCGTGGCTGCCGGGATTGGGCCAGCGCTGATCCATCACGTTCAGCGGACCGTCGCTGCCGTGGAATTCATCCCCGCCGCGCTCGTTGCCTTCGGACCGTTTGAAGTAGGGCAAGACGTCGTCGTAGGCCCAGCCGGTGCAGCCCAGCTGCGCCCACTGATCGTAGTCGAACTTGTTGCCGCGGATATAGACCATCGCGTTGATCGCTGATGACCCGCCAAGACCCCGCCCGCGCGGCTGATAGCCGATCCGGCCATTCAGCCCCTTCTGCGGGACGGTATCGAACCGATAGTTCGATTTCTTGGGGATCCACGGCATGAAGCCGGGGGTCTTGATCCACATATTGTCGTTGGTGCCGCCGGCTTCAAGCAGGCAGACAGAGCGGCTGGGATCTTCGGCCAAACGGCCCGCCGCCGCGCTACCCGCGCTGCCGCCGCCGATCACGATAACGTCAAACTGATCCATCTGCCCGATTCCTCAACTGCTTTGGCAGCGGAGTTAATCGGCCATTTAAACGAGCGCAATCCTATTCGGCAGGCGGTGGCACCTGCAGTGCCTGCCAGCGGGCGCGCAGCGCATCGGAGGTATCGCGGCTGTCATCGTGGCTCCAGCCCGGGGGGCGCATCAGATAGCCCAGCTTGGCTCCCCACGGCGCATTCCTGACATCGCGGGCGATCCCGATCCATTCGTGAAAGGCAACCCACAGCAGATTGAAACTGCCCAGTTGCTTGACGATTCCATAGCGGATTTGCTGATCGTCCAGTTCGGGTTGAAAGGTGCCGAACAGCCGGTCCCAGACGATGAACACCCCGGCATAATTGCGGTCAAGATAGACCGGGTTGGTGGCGTGGTGGACGCGGTGGTGGCTGGGGGTGTTCATGACCGCTTCGAACCAGCGCGGACATTTGCGCACGGCTTCGGTGTGGAACCAGAACTGGTAGATCAGGTTCAGGCCAGCGCAGAAAAAGATCATCGCCGGGGGGAACCCGATCAGCAGCAACGGCAGGCGGAAGATGAAGCCCAGCGCAATCGTTCCGGTCCAGGTCTGGCGCAGCGCGGTCGACAGGTTGTAGTGCTGGCTCGAATGGTGGTTGACGTGGCTGGCCCAGAACCAGCGGACCCGGTGCGCGGTGCGGTGGAACCAGTAATAGGCCAGATCGTCCAAAACGAAGCATAGGCCCCAGGCCCACCAGGCCCACGGCACTTCGAACAGGCTGTATTGAGCGAGCCCAATATAGACTGTCCCAACCAGTCCGGCAGTCAGCAGACCGGCTATGGTACTGCCGAGCCCCATCGCCAGCGAGGCCAGCGTATCGCGCGGCTCATAGGCATCGGGCGATCGGCGCTTGGCCCAGACCATTTCGAGCACGACCAGCAGGACAAAGCCGGGAACCGCAAAATCGACCGGATTGAAGCCAGGAGCCATAGTGTTCAGTTCCCCAATCGGCGCAGGCTACTGGCCCAGACCTGCGCCTGGTCACCCAGATCGAGGGTAATCGTTCCAAAGGCTTGCTCATCCGTGCCGATCGTCAGCAGGTTGCGGTCGAGCCGGGCGAAGGCATGGCTATCGAGCAACCGCCCGGCAAACTGTGCCCCGTGACGGCGCAGCAACATCACCCGGCCCCGATCATCGCGCAGCAAGGCGGCGATCCCGGCCCGGTCGAGCACCAACTCGCTCGGCGTGAACCCGCAATGGGCCTCCGCAGCAAGACGGCGGGCATGATCTTCTCCGGCGATCCGCACATCTTCGCCCAGCCGCATCCATCGGCACAACCATGCCAGCAGCAAGATGGCGAAAAGCGAAGCGCCGATCTGGGCAAGCTGAAGCAACATCGCCGCGCTATCGCTCCCCGGCCGATAGCATATCGATCAGCGCGCGAATCGGTCCAAGATCATAGCCCGCCTGAGCTGCGGCAGCGGTCAAGGCGTGGGGGCTCGCGCCGGTGCTCGCCTCAGCCAACGCCCACAGCAAGGTCGAACGAGTTCCCGAGCGGCAATAGGCCAGCACCGGGCCTTGCGCTTGCGCCAGGGCAGTCGCCATCGCCCGGACCTGGCCCTCGGACCAGCCAGCATGAGTCACCGGAATGGCGACATAGGCCATTCCGGCGGCTTTTGCGGCAGCTTCGATATCAGGCCCCGGAACCTGATCATCACTTTCGTCTTCTGGGCGATTGTTTACAATCATAACAATGCCTTGTCTCGCGGCTTCGGCAACTTCGGTCAGGCCGATCTGGGGGCTGACGAACATGTGATCGTTAAGTCGGCGAAACATGGCAAGGGCACTCCTTGACGCCGCTCTGCCAAGCGTCGCCGAGGCTGGCAAGCATGGCGCACAATACGTTCGCACTTTTGGCACCATTACAGCCGCGGTGTTGTGCAGAAATGTCACAGTTGTCGCGTTCGCAAGAAAGCGCGATCCGGTCGCTCGCGAATCCATTCGCCTTGGCCGATCAATTGGGATATGTGGAAAAGTGCAGAGGAGGGGGCCTTTGGGCCGTCTGTCCTGTCGTCTGAAGCGATTCGTCCGCGTTTTCAGACCGTGTCTAGTGGGGCGATGCGAAGGTACGACTAGGTTTATGGGTTTCGATAGAGGACGTCGCGGCCGTGGGCGCGACAAGCGGGACGGCTTCGGAGAAGAAGGTTTCGATCCATTTGCGGGCAACGCCGGTGGCGGCGGTGATCGCTTTGGTGGCGGTGGCGGTGGCGACCGCTACAGCGGCGGCGGCAACCGTGGCGGCTTCGGCGGCGGCGGTGGCAGCGGTGGCGGCGGCTTCGGTGGCGGCGATCGTGGCGGCCCGCGCGGCGGCGGCGGTGGCGGCGGTGATCGCGGCATGCCGGCTCAGGTCGTTGGCGAAGGCAGCGGCGTGGTCAAGTTTTTCAACTCTGCCAAGGGCTTCGGCTTCATCCAGCGCGATGAAGGCGGCGAAGACGTGTTCGTGCACATCAGTGCCGTGGAACGCGCCGGGTTGGAAGGCCTGGCCGAAGGGCAGCAGCTCAAGTTCCAGCTGGTTGATCGTGGCGGCAAGGTTTCGGCCGCAGAGCTCGAAGTCGTTGGCGATGTGATCGCGGTTGAAAAGCGCGAAGAAGCGCCGCAGCGCGAGCTGACCGGCGAACGCTCGACCGGGACAGTCAAGTTTTTCAACGCGATGAAGGGCTTTGGCTTTATCACCCGCGATGATGGCCAGCCCGATGCCTTCGTTCACATCAGCGCGGTGGAACGCTCAGGCATGGCGGGCCTCAATGAAGGTGACCGACTTGAATTCGATATCGAGGTCGATCGACGAGGCAAGTACTCGGCGGTCAACCTGGTGCCGCGTCAGGATTGATCCCGGCCGCACCCGTTCCGGGGTTGCCCCGGAACTTGCGATTGTCTAAATACGCGTAAATGGCGGCCCCTAAGTCTTTCGGGACTCTGGGGGCCGCCATTTGTCGTTTTCGAGTTTCCCCTGTTCCCGATTGAAACGAAGGAAGTATCCATGTCGATTACCCCGCTGATGCCAGTCTATCCCCGCTGCGGCTTTCGCCCGGTGCGCGGTGATCACTGCCATTTGATTGGGGAAGACGGGCAGCGATATCTTGATTTCGCCGCCGGGATCGCGGTCAACCTGCTCGGTCACAGCCACGAAGGGCTGATCGGCGCGATCCAGCATCAGGCGGCAACGCTGATGCACGTATCGAATATGTACGGCAGCCCGCAGGGTGAACGGCTGGCCCAGCGGCTGGTTGATCTGACCTTTGCCGATACGGTGTTCTTCACCAATTCGGGAGCCGAGGCGGTGGAATGCGCGATCAAAACCGTTCGCGCCTATCACCAACACGTCGGCAACGATCACAAATTTGAGATCATCACCTTCAAGAATGCCTTCCATGGCCGGACCATGGCCACGATAAGCGCGTCCAATCAGGAAAAGATGCACAAGAGCTTCTATCCGCTGCTGCCGGGCTTCAAATACGTTGAATTTGATGATCTGGCCGGAGCGAAGGCCGCCATCGGCCCGAACACGGCGGGCTTTCTGGTCGAACCGGTGCAAGGCGAAGGCGGGATCCGCCCGGCCAGCCAGGAATTCATGAACGGCCTGCGCGCGCTGGCCGATGAGCATGATCTGTTGCTGGCGCTCGATGAAGTGCAGTGCGGGGTCGCCCGGACCGGAACGTTCTATGCGCACGAGCAATACGGGATCGTCCCCGATGTCGTCGCCAGCGCCAAAGGGTTGGGCGGCGGGTTCCCGGTAGGGGCTTGCCTGGCCACCGAAAAAGCCGCGCGCGGAATGGTGATCGGCACCCACGGATCGACCTATGGCGGTAACCCGCTGGCGATGGCGGCCGGCGAAGCGGTGCTCGACGCGGTCGCCAACGACGAATTCCTCGCCGAGGTACGTGCCAAGGCGGAACGGCTGCGCGGACGGCTGGAGCAATTCATCGGCAACTATCCCGAACTGTTCGAAAGCGTGCGCGGCATGGGTTTGATGCTCGGCATCAAGATGAAGAGCGAGCCGCGCGGGCTGGTGGTGCATCTGCGCGACAACCACCAGCTACTGACCGTCGCGGCGGGCGACAATACCCTGCGGCTGGTCCCGCCGCTGGTGATCGATGACAGCCATATCGACGAATTCTTCGACAAGCTATCAGCCGGTGCGGCCAGCTATGCCGTGCCTGAACCGGCGGCATGACCCGGCATTTCCTGAACCTGGCCGACGCCGGGGGCGACGCGCTGGCGGCGATGCTAGCTGACGCACTGGCCCGTAAGGCCGCGCGGGCCACTTTGCCCAAAGGCGCTGCGGATGCTGATGCTCCGCTTGCGGGGCACGTGCTGGCGATGGTGTTTGAGAAGAATTCGACCCGTACGCGCGTTTCGTTTGATGTCGCGATGCGCCAGTTGGGCGGATCGGCGATAGTGCTCGATGCTGGGACGACCCAATTGGGGCGCGGCGAAAGCATCGCCGATACTGCCCGCGTGCTGAGCCGGATGGCCGACGCGGTCATGCTTCGGACCGACGATCACGCCAAGGTTGAAGAGCTGGCGCACTATGCCAGCGTGCCGGTGATCAACGGCCTGACCGACACATCGCACCCGTGCCAGATCGTGGCCGATCTGCTGACCCTGCTCGAACGCGGCAAGGCATTGCCCGGGCTGGAACTGGCATGGCTCGGCGATGGCAACAATGTGCTCAATTCGCTGATTGAGGCGGCTGGGCTGCTGAAGTTCAACATCCGTGCCGGGGTCCCGCAGGGGTACGAGCCCGATGCCGGGTTCATCGAACGCGCGCGGGCGAACGGCGCGACGATCACGCTCACCCGCAGCGCGGCTGAGGCAGCGGCGGGAGCGGATGTGGTGGTGACTGATACCTGGGTCTCGATGGGTCAGGAGCATGCCCACAACAAGCTGGCAGCGATGGCGCCTTATCAAGTGAATGATGCGTTGATGGCCGATGCCAAGCCAGATGCGACGTTCCTGCACTGCCTGCCCGCGCACCGCGGCGAAGAAGTGACCGATGCGGTGATCGACGGACCAAGCTCGGCGGTCTGGGACGAGGCCGAAAACCGGATTCACGCGCAAAAGAGCGTGCTGCGCTGGGTCTTTGGTCAGTTGTGAGCCCACCGGAGCACATTGCTGAGGGGGAGACCGGCTATGACCGGGTTCTGGCCTTTACGATCCCCTCGCGCGATGCGCGCGGACGGGCGGTGCGGCTCGGCCCGGTGCTCGAAACGATCCTGACTGCGCACGATTACCCGATCCCGATCAAACATCTGTTAGCCGAAGCGCTGGTGCTGGCGGCCTTGGTCGGATCGCTGCTCAAGGATGGCGATGGGCAGTTGACCATGCAGGCCCAGACTCAAGGCGGCGTGGTCGATCTGCTGGTGTGCGATTACCGTGGCGGCGAAGTGCGCGGATATGTTCGCCACGATGATGATCGGTTGGCCATGCTGGGGCCCAATCCTTCGCTGTTCGCGCTGT
Source organism: Novosphingobium sp. (assembly GCA_009885425.1). Lineage (GTDB taxonomy): Bacteria > Pseudomonadota > Alphaproteobacteria > Sphingomonadales > Sphingomonadaceae > Novosphingobium. Next base: position 4,079 of record VFKS01000523.1, on the reverse strand, counting down.
TCGGGCAGGGAGCCTATCTAGCGATGACATTTGATCTGGCGACGACCGGGCAGCGTTATCAGGGGATCGTGCCGCTCGAAGGCGCTTCGCTGGCCGAGGCCTGTGAAGCCTATTTCGCCCAGTCGGAACAGGTGCCGACGCTGATCCGGGTGGCGGTCCGTTCGGACAAGTCAGCCTGCGTAGCAGGCGGGCTGCTGGTCCAGCACTTGCCCGAAGGGGAAGAGGGGCGCGAACGGATCCATGTCCAGCTGGATCATCCGCAATGGGACCATGTCGCGACCATGGCTGGAAGCATCCGGCACGACGAATTGATCGACCCGGACCTCTCGCTCGAGGCGCTAACCTGGCGGTTGTTTCATGAGGAAGACGAAGTGCGGGTCGAAGCGCAGGCCCCACTGTCCCGGGGCTGCCGCTGCACACTGGAACACTACAGGGACATCTTGTCGCGGTTTCCCGAAACCGATCGGCTCGATATGCGCGATGAGGATGGGCGAATCCTGATCGATTGCGCATTCTGCTCGCGGCAGTTCGAAATCGAGGACTGAGCCTTCAATTCGTCTACGAAAATGCACTGTTTGTCGCACGGTGTCGGTGTGATACAAGAGCGTTTGCGGTTTCTTTCCCATGTGCCGGGCTGGAACCAAGGAGACGTCAGGCCGTGACACGCCATTCGCTAATTGCAGGAGCTGCCATGTTGGCCGTGCTCACCCTCGCCGGACCGGCGATGGGGGCGGGGCCGTCGCTGGCCATGCTCGATCAGCTTTCGCCGGGACGCTGGGAAGTGCGCTTTCGCGAAGCCGGGGTGCCGCCGCAGCGGCTCTGCCTCGCCAGTGGCCACGGCCTGATCAAGCTTCGCCACCCAGGTGCAGCCTGCGAACGGTTTGTGGTTGAAGGTGGGCCGGGCCATGTGGTGGTGCAGTACACCTGCAAGGGCCGCGGCTATGGCCGCACCCGCATCCGCAAGGAAAGCACGCAGCTGGCCCAGATCGACAGCCAGGGCATCGCCAACGGATTGCCGTTCGATTTCACCGCCGAAGCCCGGCGCGTGGGCGATTGCAACGGCGGCTGAACGTGTTGCCACGGCCGCGACCAGCCGCTAGCCCACAAGCATGACAGCTCTACCCAAAGGCGCTGGACGCAAGGCCGTTGTGCTGCTGTCCGGCGGACTCGATTCAATGGTCTGTGCCGGACTGGCGCGCGAAGCGGGATATGCGGTTGCAGCGCTGACGATCGACTATAACCAGCGTCACCGCTGCGAGATTGCTGCCGCTCGGCTGATTGCAGCGGAAGTGGGGGCAGAACGACACGTGATCCTGCCGCTAGATCTGCGCCAGTTCGGGGGATCGGCACTGACCGATGATATTGCGGTACCCAAGGACGGAGTGGGGGACGACATTCCGGTAACCTACGTTCCGGCGCGCAACCTCGTGTTCCTGTCGCTGACCTTGGCTTGGGCCGAGGCGCTGGGCGCACGCGATGTGGTGATCGGGGTCAATGCGCTGGACTATTCGGGCTATCCCGATTGCCGCCCGGAATTCATCGCAGGCTTTGCCGATCTGGCCCGCCTGGCGACCAAGGCCGGGGCCGAAGGAGGCGAGTTTCAGATCCACGCGCCGCTGCAATATCTAGGCAAGGCCGAGATCGCGCTTGAGGCGCAGCGGCTGGGGTTTGATCCGGCGATGAGTTGGTCGTGCTATGATCCGCAACCCGATGGCAGCGCCTGTGGCCAGTGCGATTCCTGCCGTTTGCGGCGCGAAGGCTTTGACAAGGCCGGGGTAGCCGATACGACGCGTTACGCGCGATAAGAACTTCAGGGAGAAAACCAGGTGAACGAGCAAGAGGGCGGATCGCCCAGCGAGCCAAAAGCCAGCGGCTATAGCTGGTACGTGCTGTTCGTTCTGGTCTTGGTCTACATCCTCAATTTCATCGACCGGCAGATCCTCTCGATCCTTGCGGTGGACATCAAGGCCGATTTGGACCTGACCGACAAGGATCTTGGTTTTCTGGCCGGGGCGGCCTTTGCCGTGTTTTACGCACTGTTCGGAATTCCGCTCGGGCGCTTGGCCGACAATTGGAACCGCAAGAAATTGCTCACGGCGGGGCTTGCGCTGTGGTCCACGATGACTGCGGTTTCGGGCTTTGCAACCGACAAGCTGACCCTGTCACTGGCACGGATGGGGGTTGGAGTGGGTGAGGCGAGCGCCAGTCCGACGGCCTACTCGCTGATCTCGGACTATTTTCCCAAGCGGCAGCGCGCCACTGCGCTCGCGATCTATTCATCGGGGCTCTATATCGGCGGGGGGGTATCGCTGCTGATCGGGGCCAAGATCGGCCAAGTCTGGAATGCTAGCTATCCCGGCGGCGGGCCGCTTGGTCTAGTCGGTTGGCAAGCGGCCTTTCTCGCTGTCGGCGTTCCCGGGCTGCTGATGGCGCTCTGGGTGGCAAGCCTGCGTGAGCCAGTGCGCGGTGCGATGGATGGGGTGGTTAGCCCGAGTTCGGCAAAGCCGCTTGCTGATTTTGTGGGCGATCTATCGACGATTGTTCCGCCCTTCACGCTCTATGGCGCCTGGCAGCGCGGTCCAACGGCCCTGGCTTTCAATTTGCTCGCTGCGGCGCTGTTCGGTCTGTTTGCCTGGGGCATGATCCAATTGACCGGCAGCGAGGCGCAATGGGCTTCGATCGGGTTTGGCTACTACGCGGTGTTTTCGTGGGCCTGCACGCTGAAGGTGCGCGATCCGGCGACCTGGCGGCTGATCTGGGGCTCACCCGCATTCATTTGCACGACGCTGGGCTACAGCTTGGTCTCGCTCGCAGCTTGGGCACTGGGTTTCTGGGCGGCGCCCTATGCGGAAACCGTGCTGCGCCTGCCGAAGCAGGAGCTTGCCTTTTGGCTAGGTGCGAACAGTGCGATGAGTGGTTTTCTAGGCGTGATCATCGGCGGTCGGATTGCTGATTTTCTGCGCACGCGTAACCCAGCTGGGCGGGTTCTGGTGATCATGTTTGGCGTGGTCGCGCCGATTTTGCCGATCTGGATCGGCTATACGACAGAGAATTCAACGCTGTTTTATGCGATGAACTTTCTGGCCGGCATGTTTGGCGCGACAGCGCTGGGCGCGGCGGCGGCGACGACACAGGATCTGGTGCTGCCGCGAATGCGCGGAACAGCGACGGCTTCGTTCTTCCTGGGCACGACCTTGGTTGGTCTGGCATTCGGTCCTTACCTCGTCGGTCTGATTTCGGACCTAACGGGAAGCACGGTTGGCGGTAAGCTGGTTGGCGATCTGCGGACCGGGATCCTGTCGCTGGTCGGGGTGGCGCCGATTGCGTTGGTGCTGCTGATCTACGCCTATCGCGCCGTGCCCAAGGCCGAGGCGACTGTGATCGAGCGGGCCGGCGAATAGCGCCTAACTGCGCTGCAAGACTCCGCAAGCGACCCGCGCGCCGCTGTTGCCGGTGGGATCGGTCTTGTAGTCGTCTGCGGCGGCGTGGATCACGATCGCTGCGCCGTCGCTATCGAAAAGGGCAGTCAGTGCCGCCTCGCGGGGAGCGCCAAGCTCGACGCTCAGGGCGCCTTTGCCTTGAGAATCGATTGTGATGTTGGGCAGGTCTCCCAGATGGCTTCCGGCGGGATTGTGAGCGCCGTGCTGGCGCGAACCGGGGTTAAGGTGCCCTCCGGCGCTGGCAAAGCCCGGCGCATCGCAGCGACCGATCATGTGCAGATGAATGCCGCGCTGGCCCGCTGGCAGGCCTGCAACTGCAACCGTCAAGGTCAGTTTGTCACCAGCGGCAGTTAGCAAGGCAGTTCCCGCCGGCAACCCGTTGGCAGTCCGGATGGTGGCTGAGGCGAGCTTCGCTGTCGGCACTTCACCAAGGCTGGCGCAGCCGCTCAGCAATCCGGCGAACAGCGCCGCTGCAAAGGTGACCTGCTTCACTCAAAATCTCCTCACAACGCGATTCGCCCAACACCCATAACAAAAAGGGGGCCGGATTGCTCCGGCCCCCTGATTGTTTGCCTGATGCGGCTGCTTACATGCCCGAACCCGGACCGTAGGTGATTTCCACCCGGCGGTTCTGCAGTT
>VFKS01000097.1 GCA_009885425.1 Novosphingobium sp. | reverse complement strand
TCACCGCGCTCATCAGATCGCCCACAACTGCCCCTACCCCGGCCAGCGCAAAGACCGCGCCAAGGCTGGCCAGCATCTGCGGCAGGATCGCCGCCCAGCCGACCGCGTCCATCAATCGGCGGCCTTCGTGGAGCGGCTCAGCCGGGCCGGTCCGCAGCCAGACCATGCCGATCCCCAGTGCGAGGATTACCCCTAGCGCGAGGCTGACCAGCGTGACGTTCTTGGGATCGACCAGCGCGGGGGCGTATTTGAAGCCCAGCGTTCCGGCGAGTGCGGTCAGCGGGATCACCAGCGCAAGCAGGAACAGGCGATTGCCGTGCACTGCGGCCTGTGTCTCGCGCTCGGCAGCGGAGCCGCGTTCGGTGCTTCTGCCGAGGCCGCCCAGCCCGGCGATGGCAACCAGCGCGAGCACCAGCAATCCGTTGGCAAAATCGCCGAGCCGGTCGCCTGCCAGCATCGACAGTGCCAGCAAGGCCCAAAACGCGGCGTTGCCCCAGCGCTTGGGATTGGCACCATCGCGCGCCGAAAGCAGCGCAAAGGCGGCGAAAGTGATCCCGGCGAGGAGATAAACCTGGGTGAGGCCGATCATGGCTTGGCCCTCCCCAAGCGCCAGATCCTGAACCCGTGGATCGCAAAGGCCGCTATCGCGGTCGGGATCGCCCAGACCGACAGATCGAACGGCGACAGCTCGATCCCGTTCTGCTCCATGAAGCCCTTCATCAGCAGGATCGATCCGATCGCGATGAAGATGTCCTCGCCAAAGAACAATCCGACATTGTCGGTCCCGGCGGCAAATGCCTTGATCCGTTCGGCCTCTGCCTCATCCTGTGGTTGAGCCGCCGCCACCGCCATCGGGGCGAGCAGCGGCCGGACAGTTTGCGCATGACCCGCCACCGAAGTCAGCCCCAGCGCGGCGGTGATCTGGCGCAACAAGAGATAGCCGGTGAGGAGCCGTGGCAGGGTCGCCCCCTTCATCCCCTCGATCAGGCTGCGGGCGCGTTCTTGCAGACCCCGCCGCTCCATCAGCCCGATCACCGGCAGCACGATCCAGACCACGCTGACATAGCGGGTATCGTTGAACGCCTTTCCGAACGCCGCAATGATCGAAGCCACATCGAGCCCTGCCGCAAGTCCCGTCACCAGCGCCGCCAGCGCGACGACGATCAAAGCGTTCAAGCGCAGCATGAAGCCGCCGATCATGACTACGATTCCGCCCAACACCCAATAGTTCATGGCTTGCCGTACCCTCCCCCGCCGGGTGTTTCGATCACGATGGCATCGCCCGGCGCAACTGTCACGCTGGCGGTCGAATCGAGAACCTCAAGTCTGCCTGAGGTTCGCTCAATCGAGGTCTTTCCGGGCAGTGCATCGCCGCCACCGGCGAGGCCGAACGGGCGGGTCTGGCGGCGGCCAGACAGGATCCCGGCTTCCATCGCTTCACGGAACCGGATTTTGCGCACGGCGCCGTTCCCGCCCGGCCATTGCCCGGTCCCGCCCGATCCATGGCGGATCCGGAAGTCCTCGACCAGCACCGGAAAGCGCGTTTCGAGCACTTCGGGATCGGTCAGGCGGCTGTTGGTCATATGGGTCTGGACCGCGCT
>VFKS01000150.1 GCA_009885425.1 Novosphingobium sp. | reverse complement strand
GCGGCTCGCCATCAAAAGTCGTGACGGGGCACAGCCCGGTCGTCGCTTGCCCCGGATAGAGCGATTGGCCCGATGGATCGCGGTTGAGATCGATCACGGTGCGCGAGACACGGCTATGGACGATTGTCGCGCCCAGATCGGCGGCGAAAGCGTAAAGCCGGTCAACATGATGATCGGCATCGCGCCGCGCCAGGTCGAGCGAGACCAAGCCCGTTGTGTCGCCGGGTATGAGCGTGCCGGCATGGGGAATGCTGACGATCAGCGGCGCATCGCCCCGTGTGATGGCCAGCCATTCGGTCATGCCAAGGCCGGCAAATCTGCCAGCTCCGCCAGCGCACCAGCGGTAATCAAGGATTGCGCATCGGCCATGTCGGGATGGAAATAGCGATCTTCTTCGAGCATCGGCACTTTGGCGCGGAGCAAGGCGCGCGCTGCCTCCAGAGTATCGGTGGACCGCAACCCGGTATGGAAATCACAGCCTTGCGCGGCTGCCAGATACTCGATCCCCAGTACCCCCGCGACATTATCGGCCATGCCCAGCAGCCGCCGCGCGCCGTGCGCCGCCATCGAGACGTGATCTTCTTGATTGGCCGAGGTCGGGATTGAATCGACACTGGCCGGATAGGCCCGCTGCTTGTTTTCCGAGACCAGCGCCGCCGCCGTTACCTGCGGGATCATGAAGCCGGAATTCAGTCCCGGGAGCGGGGTGAGAAATGCGGGTAGTCCCGAAAGCGCCGGATCGACCAGCATCGCGATCCGGCGTTCTGCGATCGAGCCGATCTCACACAGCGCCAGCGCGATCATGTCGGCCGCAAAAGCGACCGGCTCGGCATGGAAATTCCCGCCTGACAGCGCTTCATCAGTGTCGGCGAAAATCAGCGGATTGTCGGACACGCCGTTGGCTTCGGTCAGCAGGGTGGTCGCCGCCTGCCGCAACAGATCGAGCACCGCCCCCATCACTTGCGGCTGGCAGCGCAGGCAATAGGGGTCCTGCACCCGGGTGTCGCCGGTCAGGTGCGAGGCGCGGATCGCCGATCCGTCCATCAGCTGGCGGAGCGCCGCTGCTGTCTCGATCTGGCCTTGATGGCCGCGCAGCGCATGAATGCGCGGATCGAACGGTGCGTCTGAGCCTTTGGCGGCTTCGGTCGAAAGTGCTCCGGTCAGCAAGGCGGACGCAAACAGCCGTTCCGCTTCAAACAGTCCGGCCAGCGCGTAGGCGCAGGAAAACTGAGTCCCATTGAGCAATGCCAGCCCTTCCTTCGGACCCAGCACAAGTGGTGACAGTCCGGCCTCTGCCAACGCCTGAAGCGCAGGGGTGCGAACATCGCCGACCCAAACATCACCCGTTCCGATCATTGCCGCGGCCATATGTGCCAGTGGTGCAAGATCGCCCGAGGCTCCGACTGATCCCTGCGCCGGGATCACTGGCGTCAGTCCTTTTTCAAGCAGGCTGCCGAGCAGCTCAACTGTCTTCAGGTTCACGCCCGACGCGCCCTGCGCCAGACTGGCCAGTTTCAACGCCATCATCAGCCGCGCGATCGGCACCGGCATTGGTTCGCCGACACCTGCGGCATGGCTCAGCACGATATTGCGCTGCAGGGTCAGCAGATCATCATCGCTGATCTTGACGCTGGCCAACTTGCCGAAGCCGGTGTTGATACCGTAAACTGGTTCTTGCCGCGCCAGGATGCGGGCGACCGAGGCCGCGCTGGCAGAGATCCGGGCGTGACAGGACGGATCGAGCACCGGCGTTTCGCCCCGGTAGATCCGGCGCCAATCGGCCAGCGAAACCGCTCCTGCGGTGATAGTTATGGTCATTGACCCCTCCAGATACGTTGATGGAGCGGATTTGCGCCGATCCGGTAGACCAGTTCGGCTGGGCGTTCGATGTCCCAGATCGCCAGATCGCAGAGCTTGCCCGCTTCCAGTGTGCCCACCTCGCCCTGCATCCCCAGCGCGCGCGCCGCTTCGCGCGTGACCCCGGCGAGGCATTCGTCAACCGTCAGCCGGAACAGCGTCGCGCCCATGTTCATAGCCAGGAGTAACGAGGTGAGCGGCGAAGTGCCGGGATTGCAATCAGTCGCCAAAGCCATCGGCACCCTGGCGGCGCGCAGTTTGGCAATCGGCGGCGGCAGCGTTTCGCGCGTGAAATAGTATGCCCCCGGCAACAGCACAGCGACCGTTCCGGCGCTTGCCATTGCCGCAATCCCGGCTTCGTCGAGATGTTCGAGATGATCGGCCGACAAGGCACTGTAGCGGGCAGCGAGCGCTGCGCCATGGCTGTTGGAAAGCTGTTCGGCATGAAGCTTTACTGGCAGGCTGTTTGCCCGCGCAGCCTGAAACACGCGTTCGATCTGCGCCGGGGTAAAGCCAATAGATTCGCAGAACCCATCGACTGCATCGGCCAACCCGGCCTGCGCAACCGCCGGAATGATTGCTTCGCAAATATGCGCAATATAGCCATCGGCATTGCCAGCGAATTCCGGCGGCAAGGCATGGGCGGCGAGCAGGGTGGTTTTGATCGTTACCCCGCGCACTTCGCCCAAGCGCCGGGCCGCGCGGAGCATTTTGAGCTCGTCGTCCAGTGACAGTCCATAGCCCGACTTGATCTCGATTGTCGTTACACCTTCGGCGATCAAAGCATCCAAACGGGGCAAGGCGGCTTCAACCAGCTCAGCCTCACTCGCCGCGCGGGTGGCCTTCATCGTCGAGACGATGCCGCCGCCTGCGCGGGCGATTTCCTCATAGCTGGCACCCGCCAGGCGCAGTTCAAATTCGTGGGCGCGGTCGCCGGCGTGGACCAGATGGGTGTGGCAATCGATCAGCCCAGGCGTGATCCAGCGGCCTGCGCAATCCACCACCTCTGCCGCCTCAAACGTCGGTGCATCGGCGCGGCTGCCCGCATAGACGATCCGGCCATCGCGGCAGGCGACAACCCCATCGTCCACCACCCCGGCAGCGGCCATGGTGGCGATCCGGGCACTTTGCCACAGACGGTCACAGGGTATGACAGGTTCCTGGTTCATGGACATAGGAGTTGCAGATCGATTCCATTATGTCTAGACATAATATCACACTTTGCAGGAGAGTCTTCGATGTCTGCTTTCTGGTCCGCAACCGCCTTGCTCCCTGATGGCTGGGCGCAGCACGTCCGGTTCACTTTGGCGGATGGCCTGATCGCTGGAATCGAAACAGACGTGCCTGCAGGGCCAGATGATCAGGCACATCAGATCACTCTGCCCGGCCTCGCCAATGTCCACAGCCACGCTTTTCAGCGAGGGATGGCCGGCCTTGCCGAACATCGCGGCTATGGCGCGAGCGGCGCCAGCGACGATAACTTCTGGAGCTGGCGCGAGGTTATGTACCGGTTCCTTGACCGGCTGACCCCGGACGATATGGAAGCGATCGCCGCCATGGCCTATGCCGAGATGCTGGAAACCGGCTACACCCACGTCGGCGAATTTCACTATCTTCATAACGATACCAACGGGCGCGCTTACGCCAACCCCG
>VFKS01000512.1 GCA_009885425.1 Novosphingobium sp. | reverse complement strand
GGCGCTGCGCCATAGAGGATATATTTGAGGCGGCTGAAATCGGTCTTGGCGCAGTCCGGATGGACCAGCAGCAGATGCAGCGCGGCCGGCACGATGAAGAACCGGGTGACGCCCTTGTTCTCAACCGCGTCGAATACCTTGGCCGGATCAAATTCAGCCAGAACCACGCCGGGTAGCCCCGCGCTCAGCGCCATGATGCCAAGCCCGGTCCCGCCAATATGGGCGCAAGGCATGGCGACCAGCACCGCTTCATCCTCACCCCACAGCGAATAGGGCTGGGGATTGTCAAACGCCGCTTTGCGCAGCCCGAACAGGTTGTGGTTGGATAGCACCGCACCCTTGGGATTACCGGTTGTGCCGCTGGTGTAGAGCTGCAGCACGGCGTCGTCCGGGCCAGAGGTGGTGAAATCTGCGCGCGCGGTATCGGCGATCAACTTGCGCGCTTCGGGCGCGGTCAGGCAGGCTTTCAGCCCCGGCCGCTGGCCCAGCGTAGCGGCGCAGGCCTCAAACCCGTCGCCCAAGAACAACACCTTTGCTTCGGCATTGTCGAGGATGAAAGCCGCTTCCGGCTCTGCCAGCCGCCAGCCGATCGGGACCATCACATAACCTGCCCGCGCCGCACCAAAGAACAGTGTGAAATAGGTGCCAGCATTCTTGCCGAACCAGGCGATCCGGTCACCTTTGCCCAGCCCCATACCAGCCAGCGCCGAAGCAACCCGCGCGGTCGCCTGTTCCAGTTCGCCATAGGTCAGTTGCAGATCATCGGAATCGATCGCCACCCGGTCTGGCGTTTTCGCGGCCCAGTGGCGGATGAAATCATCAAAGGTAAACAGCTCACGCGTTTCGAGAACGCGATCGAGCAATTTCTTCATTTCGGCATCGGTCATAGTAATCTCCCACCGCGCAGTTTAACCGCGCGATTAGGGGCGGCAAGGGAGAAACTCAACCTGCGGCGGTTGCGATCAAGCGGGTGTAGAAATTGATCAGGCTTTCAAGGTTGCTGACCGTCATGTGTTCGTTGGTGCCGTGGATCATCTTGGTTTCGCTGGTCGCCAGCGAAATCGCGGCAAAGCGATAAACGTCCTGTGAAATCGGGGTCATGCTGCGGCTGTCAGTGCCGCCGACCACCAGATAGGGCGAGGCGATCACGCCCGGATGCCCAGCCTGAGCGGCGGCAACAATCATCTGCCACCCGAGCGACGTTGAGGACGAAACCGGGGTTGGTTCGCGCGGTGCACGTTCGGTGAAGTCTACCTTTACGCCAAGATTGGCGGTCACCGCGCGGGCGCGCTCCAACACCATGGCCGAATTGTCCCACGGCGCGATCCGGTAATTGACCAGCGCATTGGCGCTTTGCGGCAAGACATTCTCCTTGGGCGATCCTTCCAGCATGGTTGGCGCGATCGTGGTGTGGAGCAAAGCTGCCGAACTGGGGCTTTTGGCCATCTGCGATTTGATCGTGCCGCCCAGTAGCCACTTGTTGGCAGCGGCCACCTTGGTCATTCCGCCTGTCTTCACGGCCAGCACATCAAGCATCGAAGCGCCCGGTCCGCGCAATTCCATCGGGAACTGGTTGTCGTTGATCGCGATGATCGCCTTGGCCAGATTAACGGAGCCGATCTCGGCTGGCGGCATCGATGAATGACCACCGACAGCAGGCGCCGTGACCCGCAGCGTCATATAGCCCTTTTCGGCCACCCCGATCATCATCGCCGGGCCGTTGATCACTGGCGTATCGCTGGTGATCAACCCGCCTTCGTCAAGCGTGAACAGGGCTTTGACACCGCGCGATTGAAGCAGATCGGCCGCGGCCTTTGCGCCGGTTCCGCCAGCTTCCTCGTCATGGCCGGACACCAGATAGATCGTCCGTTTGGGCTTGAAGCCCTGAGCAGCCAGTGCCTCCATCGCTTCGAACAGCGCTACCAGCGATCCCTTGTCGTCGATGGTTCCGCGGCCCCAGACGGCTCCTTCGGCAATGGTCCCGGCAAAGGGCTGATACTTCCAGTCCTTTTCGGTTCCCGCAGTCACCGGCACCACATCCTGATGCGCCATCATGATGATTGGCTGGGCGCTAGTGTCGCTGCCGGGCCAGGTATAGACCAACGTCTGGCCGACCAACTCCTTCTGCATCGCGGCGTGGGTCTTGGGATAGGTGCTGGCCAGCCAGCCATGCAGCTTGTCCCACTCCGAAAGCTGATTTTCCGCCACGTTCTGGTTGCTGACGGTTTTGATCTGAACCGCTTGGCTCAGGTGTGAAGCGGCAGCGGCGGCATCGAACGGCGCGGCGGGCGCGACCTTGATCTTTGAGCCATCGGCCACCGCGCCGGGTTCGAACATCGCGGTCCGCGCGCCAACCACCGTGCCGAGCGCCAATACGGCTACGCCCAGTCCCAGAACCCACTTTTTCATCGTGTCACTCCCAGCCCCATTTGAGAGCAGGCTATGCCGCGACGTCGGCTGTGGCAACTGCGGTCTATTCGCCTGCCATCAGGCTCGCATTGCCGCCCGCTGCTGTGGTATCGATGCAGGTCACCCGTTCGGTTGCAAAGCGGGCCAGATAGTGCGGCCCGCCCGCTTTTGGCCCGGTGCCTGACAGTCCTTCGCCGCCAAACGGTTGGCTGCCGACCACGGCGCCAATCTGGTTGCGGTTGACATAGAAATTGCCGACCCGGGCCTTGGCCTCAACCAGCCGCCGGGTGCTGTCGATCCGGCTATGCAGCCCCAACGTCAGGCCGAACTGGCAGGCGTTGATATCGGCGATGACCTGTTCCAGATCTTCGGACTTGAACCGGGCAACGTGGAGTACGGGGCCAAAGTTCTCGTTTTCCAGATCGCCGATTGAGCCAATCTCGATGATCGCCGGGGCCACATAAGTGCCAGCAGCGCAGGCGGCGGGAAGCTCGCGCTGCCAGACGGTGTGGCCCGCCTTCCGCATCGCTGCGACATGGTGGTCGAGCTTGGCCTTGGCCTCGGCATCGATCACCGGGCCGACATCGGTGGCGAGGTCTTCGGGGCTGCCGATCACAAGTGCCGCAAAAGCACCGCGGATCATTTCGAGCATGCCGTCATAAACGTCGTCCTGCAGGTACAGCACCCGCAGCGCCGAGCAGCGCTGACCCGCGCTTTGGAAGGCGCTCGCCACCACATCGCGGGTGACCTGTTCGGGCAGGGCCGAGCTATCAACGATCATCGCGTTCTGCCCGCCGGTCTCGGCAATGAACTGTGCGATCGGACCGTCACGGCCGGCCAGGCTGCGGTTGATCGCGCGCGCCGTTTCGGTCGATCCGGTGAAGGCGACCCCGGCCACGCGCGGATCGGTGGTGAGCATTGCGCCTACTTTGCCGTCGCCGGGGGCGAGTTGCACCACGTCTGCCGGAATCCCCGCCTCATGCATCAGCCGTATCGCTAGCTCTGCGATCAACGGCGTCTGCTCGGCTGACTTGGCGATCACCGTGTTGCCCGCCGCGAGCGGCCCAGCGATCAGCCCGGTGAAGATCGCCAGCGGGAAATTCCACGGACTGATCGCCACGAACACGCCGCGGCCATGTAGTGTCATCCGGTTGCTCTCCCCGGTCGGGCCGGGCAGGGCCTCACCCTCAGCCGTGAACAGGCGCCGCGCTTCGGCTGCGTAATAGCGGAGGAAGTCGACTGCTTCGCGCAGTTCCAGCACGGCATCGCCGAGGCTTTTCCCGGCCTCGCGCTGGCACAGTGAGAGGAACTGGACGGTGCGGGCTTCGTAGAGGTCGGCTGCGGCTTCGAGCAGCTTTGCCCGCGCTTCGCCGCTCATCGCATCCCATTGGGGCTGAGCCTCCGAAGCGGCTCTGGCCATGGTTTCGATTTGCGCGGCACTGGCATCCTTAATCGAGCCGAGCGGCGAACCGGCCAGCGCTTCCAGATCCGCCAGCAATGGCCCCCGCGCCAGCGGATCGGCTAGATCGACGCCCGCACTATTGACCCGCCCCGGGAAGATATCGCGTGGCAGTGGGATCACCGGATTGCGCCGGTGTTCCAGCGCCGCCAGTTCCGCCACCGGATCGCCGACCAGTTCGGCCACTGGCACTTCAGCGTCGGCCATCCGGTTGACGAATGAGGAGTTGGCACCGTTCTCCAACAAACGCCGGACCAGATAGGCCAGCAGGTCCTTGTGCCCGCCGACCGGCGCATAGATCCGCACCGGAGTGCGTGGCTGGCCGGCTTCGGCTTCCAGCTTGGCCAGTTCCTCGTAAACGTCTTCGCCCATGCCGTGGAGGCGTTGGAACTCGAACTCGGCATTTCCCGCCAGTGCCTTGATCGCGCCAACGGTATAGGCGTTGTGGGTGGCAAATGCCGGGTAGATCGCATCGGGTGCAGCCAGCAATTTTGCGGCGCAGGCGAGGTACGAAACGTCGGTGGAGAGCTTGCGGGTGAATACCGGATAGTCGCTGTGTCCGCCAACTTGGCTAAGCTTGACCTCGGTGTCCCAATAGGCGCCCTTGACCAGCCGGACCATGATCCGGCGGTGGTACTTGCGCGCCAGCGCGGCGACCCATTCGCACAGCGGAACCGCCCGCTTGGAATAGGCTTGCAGCGCCAGACCAAAGCCCTGCCAGCCGGCGGCGAACAGGTCTTCGTCGGCCACCAGCGCCTCGATGATATCCATCGACAGTTCCAGCCGCTCAGCCTCTTCGGCGTCGAT
>VFKS01000296.1 GCA_009885425.1 Novosphingobium sp. | reverse complement strand
CGCGCCGCCGGGCTCGATGGGATCGTCTGTTCAGGGCACGAGGTCGCGGCGGTTCATTCCATGTGGAAAGACGGGTTTCTGGTGGTCCCAGGGCTGCGTCCCGCCGATGCCAATCTGGGCGATCAGAAACGTGCCGTTACCCCGCGTGCCGCGCGCGATGCCGGGGCCAGCGTGCTGGTGATCGGCCGCCCGATCGCGCGGGCGGAGGATCCGGCTGCAGCCGCGCGGGCGATTGAAGGCACGCTGTAGGTTCAGCCTGCTGACAGGCGGAAACGGTTAGATCAGGCTTCAAGTTGCAGGAGTAATTCCATGAAAATGCTGAAGTTCGCCCTCGCCCCGCTCGCTCTTGCCCTCGCTATGCCTGGAGTTGCCATGGCCCATCAGGATCAACCCGCCATCGCCGCAAGCAACACGCTGCTGACGCTGACGGTCGAAGGCAAAAGCACCCGCACGCCCGATATGGCCGTATTCAGCGCAGGAGTGGTCAGCGAAGGTAAGACCGCCAGCGAAGCCTTGGCAGCCAGCGCGGCGGCGATGAACAAAGTGATCGCCACGCTTAAGAAGGCGGGGATTGCGGACAAGGATATCCAGACCAGCCAGATCAACCTCAACCCGGTTTACGGCCAGCCGGTAATCGGCCCCAACGGGCAGGTGGTGCAGGAACCGCGGATTGTCGGCTATCAGGCCAGCAACACCGTCACGATCCGCAGCCGCGATATCAAGGGCTTTGGCAAAGTGCTCGACGCGCTGGTTGCCTCGGGATCGAACCAGATCAATGGACCGGCCTTCCAGATGTCCGATCCGCGCAGCGCGATGGACGAAGCGCGCGGCGACGCCATGAAGCAGGCCCGCGCTCGCGCTGACCTCTATGCCAAGGCAGCCGGCCTGCGCGTGGTGCGGATCGTCTCGATCAGCGAAGGCGGCGGATACAGCCCGCCCCAGCCGGTCTATGCCATGGCCAAGATGGCCGACGCATCATCCTCCAGCCCAATTGCGGCCGGTGAGGTTGAGGCGCAGGTCAGCGTGACCGTGCAGTTCGAACTGGCGCAGTAAGCCTCGACACGAACGCGGGTTTGGGTAAGGCGGGGTTATGCCAACCCCCGCCATCAAGATCTGCGGCCTGACCACCCCCGAAACGCTCGATGCCGCGATTGCGGCGCGGGCGGAATGGTTCGGGCTGATGTTTGTTGAACGCAGTCCGCGTTATGCCGCGATGGATGTCGCGGCTGAACTTGGCCAGCGGGCCGCCGGGCGGATCGGCCGGGTCGGGGTGTTTGTTGACGCAGTCGACGCGGCGATTGCCGAGGCGGTGGCCGCCGCAAAGCTCGATGTGCTGCAACTTCATGGCGCTGAAACCCCGCAGCTCTGCGCCGCATTGCGTGCGCGGCACGGCCTGCCGGTCTGGAAAGTCCTGTCGGTCTCAGCCGGGCCCGATCTAGAGCGGGCCTATGACTATGTCGGGGCGGCCGATCTGGTCCTGCTCGACGCCAAGACGCCCAAGGGCGCGCTACCGGGCGGACTGGGGCTGACCTTTGATTGGGGCCTGCTGGCCGGATGGCAGGCGCCGCTGCCCTGGGGCCTGGCCGGCGGGCTCAACCCTGGCAATGTCGCAGAGGCCGTGCGGGGCACCGGGGCTGCGCTGATCGACGCCTCATCTGGTCTCGAAACTGCCCCCGGCACCAAGGACCCGGCCTTGATCGCCGCATTCTGCGCCGCAGCGCGCGGCGCATAGTAAAAAGGGCGGCCCGTTTCCGGACCGCCCTTCGCACTCGGTGTTTCCGATCAGAACGATCAGAACTTGATGCCAACGCCTGCAACCAGCGCGTCCGAATCCGGAGCAAGGTTGCCAGTGAAGTAATGGCGATATTCGGCCTTCACATAAAACGGCCCGCTGACGTTCTGTTCAACGCCGGCGCCTGCGTGCCAGCTGGTTTCACAACCGGTGCAAGGTTCGGTGCTGTAACCACCGGCCGCAAAGACCTTGGTGCCAGTCGCAGCCTTGATGCCGAGACGTCCGGTGACGCCATAGGCCACCTTCGTTCCGGTGGTGGCGATCTTGTCGCCCGAAACTTCGACGCCGGCAAAGGTCGCTGCGCCGAGATCGAAATCGTAGCCTGCAGCAACGCCATAGGTGTCTTCGGTGGTGCCGTTCGACCAGATCGCACCGCCGCGCACTTCGACGCGGGCATCATTGGCCAGTGCCGGGGTGGCGACAGCCAGCGAGGCGATCAGCGGGAGGATAAACTTGCGCATGGGTAACTCCTTGTTTGAATTCAGCCCCGGTAAAGGGGTCTGAGCGCTAGGTAGGAATCGCCAGCTTGCGGGTGGATGAACCGACAGTTCAGAAATTACACTGACCTGTTTTAATGTGGCAAGTTTGCAACAGATTGTTCGGCAAACAGACAGGTTTGTTACCAGCGCGTTAAGCACCAATCCCCTTGGCACAGGCTGGACTTCGCCGCCTCGCTCTGCCAAGCGCTTGTCCCATCATGACCGCAAACCCGCCCGTAAATTCTTTTCGCACCCAGCCCGATGAACGCGGGCATTTTGGCCAATTTGGCGGGCGTTACGTCGCCGAAACGCTGATGCCGCTGATTCTCGAGCTTGAGGCGGAGTACAATCGGGCCAAAGTTGATCCAGCGTTCAAAGCCGAGTTCGACGACCTGCTGGAGCATTACGTGGGCCGCCCCAGCCCGCTCTATTTTGCACCGCGCCTCACAGAAGAGCTAGGCGGTGCACAAGTG
>VFKS01000121.1 GCA_009885425.1 Novosphingobium sp. | reverse complement strand
TTTGCGCCCGGTGACCGGGTGGCTTTCGCCCGCCCCGGCTATGTCGCCTATCGCAACACGCTCAAGGCGCTGCACATGAAGCCAGTCGAACTGGCCTGCGGTGAAGCTGAACGCTTTCAGCTGAGCGCCAAAGCGATCGCCGCGCTAGATCCCGCGCCGCAGGGGATCATCCTCGCCAGCCCGGCCAATCCCACCGGGACGATCATTCCGCACGATGAGCTGGCTGCTATCGCCAAGGTCTGCCGAGAACGCGGGATCACCATTATCGCCGACGAGATCTATCACGGCATTTCCTACGGCAAGGAAACACCGTCGATACTGCAGGCCGAACCAGACGCATTGGTGGTCAATTCGTTCTCCAAATACTGGTCGATGGCCGGATGGCGCTTGGGCTGGCTGGTGGTCCCCGAAAGCGGGATCGACGCGGCCCGGGCGCGGATGGGCAATCTGTTCCTGACCCCGCCCAGTCTGGCGCAGCACGCCGGGCTGGTCGCTATGGACTGCACGGCCGACCTGCAGGCCAATATCGCCACCTACACCCGCAACCGCGAACTCTTGCTGGCGGCACTTCCGGGAATGGGGCTGGGCCGGATCGCTCCGCCCGACGGGGCGTTCTACATCTATGCCGACGTTTCCGAGTTCACGGATGACAGCATGGAATTCTGCAAAGCGCTGCTGCAGGACACCGGCGTCGCCACCGCTCCGGGGATCGATTTCGATCCGGTCGAGGGCCGGCACTTCATGCGGATCAGTTTCGCAGTCGCCACTCCGCTGGTCGAAGAAGCGATCCGCCTGATCGGGCCGTGGTTCGCGGCCCGCAACCGGGGGCGGCGCGAAAGCTAGATTTCGATCTGACTGCCCAATTCGACCACGCGATTGGTCGGCAGACGGAAGAATTCCATCGCGCTGGCAGCATTGCGCAGCATCCACGCGAACAGCTTTTCCCGCCAGATCGCCATGCCCGGCTTTTCCGAAGCAAGCAGCGTCTGACGCGAAAGGAAGAAGCTGGTCTTCATCATCTCAAATGGACCGCCGCACATATTGGTTTGTTTGAGCGCCGCGGGAACATTGGTTTCTTCGAGGAAGCCGTACTTCAGTGTCAGACGATAGAATCCCTGACCAAGGTCCTTCATCTCGCAGCGCCTTTCCTCGTTGACGAACGGCACGTCCTGAATCGCCACGGTCAGCACCACCACGCGCTCATGCAGCACCTTGTTGTGCTTGATATTGTGGAGCAGCGCCGACGGCACTCCGGCCGCCGAACTGGCCATGAAGATCGCAGTACCGCTCACCCGTTTGGCGCTGGTATTGGCGCTCTTGGCGAAGACTTCCATCGGGATGGTGCCCTCGGTCATGGATTGCCGCATCAGCTTGCGTCCACGCGACCAGGTGGTCAGCAAGGTGAAGATGAACAGTCCGATCACCAACGGCACCCACCCGCCCTGCGGAACCTTGAGCAAGTTCGCGCCGAGGTAGGCCATATCGACCACGATGAACACCGCGATGAGCGGCGCAGCCTTCCACAGCGGCCAGCGCCACAGCGTGATCAGGACCACCGCCAGCAGGATCGTATCGATGAACATCGCGCCCGTAACCGCGATGCCATAGGCCGCAGCAAGGTTGCTGGAAGACTTGAAGAACAGCACCAGAATGATCACCATGATCATCAGCGCCCAATTGAGTGTCGGGATATAGATCTGCCCGGCTGCCGCAGCGCTGGTATGCTTGATCTGCATCCGCGGCAGAAAGCCCATGTTGATAGCTTGCTGAGTCAGGCTGAACGCACCAGAAATAACCGCCTGGCTGGCGATGATCGTCGCGGCCAGCGCCAGGAAAATTACCGGGATACGGATCATATCCGGGATCATCAGGAAGAACGGATCCTTGATCAGCAAGGCGGCGTTCTCAGGCGTGGTCGACAGCACCATCGCCCCCTGCCCCATATAGTTGAGCATCAGCGATGGCAGGACGAAGGTCATCCAGCTGACCCCGATCGGCTTGCGTCCGAAGTGGCCCATATCGGCATAAAGCGCCTCGGCCCCGGTCACCGCCAGCACGACGCTGCCCATCGCAACAAAGGCGCGGAAACCGTCGGTCATGAAGAACCGCAACGCGTTTACCGGGTTGATCGTTTCCAGCACGATTGTCGGCATCGCCGCCATATGCAGCAGGCCCATTCCGGCCAAGGCCAGGAAATAGAGCACCATGATCGGGCCGAACAACTTGCCGACCTTTTCCGTCCCGCGCGCCTGAATCGCAAACAACCCGAACAGGATCGCGACAGCCAAAGGCACTATCCAGTCCTTGAAGCCGGGGTGGACGTATTGCAGACCCTCGGTGGCCGAAAGCACGGACATCGCCGGGGTGATCATCGAATCGCCATAGAACAGCGCGGTCGCAAACACACCGAGCAGCACGAACGGCGCGGTCCATTTCGCGCCATCGGACTTGCGGTTGATCAGCGCGAGCAGCGCGAGGCTGCCGCCTTCACCCTTATTGTCGGCCTTCATGATGGTCAGGACGTATTTGAACGTCACCACGATCATCATCGACCAGAACACCAGGCTCAGAACCCCGTGAATGTGGACCGGGTCAACCTGAATCCCCGGCGCGCCTTGGTGCGACGCAAAGGTTTCGCGGAATGCGTAAATCGGGCTGGTGCCAATATCACCAAACACCACTCCAACCGCACCGATCGCCAGCGCAACAATGCCGCCGTGATGATGGCCATGGCTATCGATATGATGGGTGCTGGTCTCACCGTCTTCAGGTGCGGCGGAGGCTGATTCGTCTGGTTTACTCATGCAACTTGCAACCCCCATGAGACGGCGCGAATTAAGGCGCCTAGCACTGCCCGAACGGCAGGTCCAGAACTGCCGTAAGTCATTGACTTTGCTGCATCGCGACGATCTGATCGAGCCGCTTTATCCGCTCCGCCAGCTCGCCGCGCCATGGCGCATCGGAAGGTGCCTTGGCCACCAGGTCGGCCCAGATCGCGCGGCCTTCTGCCAGCTTGCCATTGGTGATCAGCGCAAGGCCCAGGAAATAGCCTGGTGCCGGACTGGCCGGATTGGCTTCAACAGCCTTGCGATAGGCGTGCATCGCGGCCGGGGTCAGCACGCCTTCAGCGTGGCCAACCAAATTGTTGCCGAGCGCCACCCAGGCTTCGGAATCCTTGGGGTTTTGCTCAACCGCGCCCAGCACTATCGTGGCAGCATCGCCATATTGCCCATGGCGGGTCATGGCGTCTGCGGTCAGCAGCCAGCGGTTGGGCTGATTAGGGGTCGCGATCGAGCCGTAGAGCGCCTTGCGTGCCTCAACCAGCAGCGGCCCGGCTTTGTCCTGCCGCTGCTCGGCCGATTTGGGCGCGCCCGGCTGAGCCGGAGCGGCCTGGAACGCAAAGCCGGCCAGCCCCAGCGCCAAGGCTGCGCCAATCGGCTCGAGCCCTTTGCGCGGGACCTTGCACAACACGGCCAGCGCGGCAAAAGTCAACAGCCCCAGCCCGATCACCATCACCCAGATCATCGCGCGCTCCCTAGACTCAATCGCCGCCGCAGGATCAGACCAATCAGCCCCAGCAGCACCAGCGGCACGGCAAACAGCGGCCACGTGGTGGCGGTGACCCGCGGGGCGTAGCTGATGTAATCGCCATAGCTCGCAACCAACCATGCCCGAATCGCCTCGGGATCCTCCCCCGCCTTGATCCGGGTGCGAACCTGATGGCGCATGTCGCCCGCAATCGGCGCATCGGAATCGGTGATCGATTGTCCCTGACATTGCAGGCAGCGCAGCGTCTCCATCAGTGCCTTGGCGCTGGCCTCTTGTGCCGGGTTTTCAAGCTGGCGATAGGCATAGGGCGCGGGCGGCATGGTTCCGTCGGCCAGCGCCGGCCCGGCCAAAGCCAGCGCCATCGCGGCAAGGAGCCAGCGGCTCATCGCCCGGCCTCTTCGACTTTGGCCAGAATTACCGGCACCTGATCGGCCCTGATTTCGCCGATGTGCTGATAGCGGATCACGCCCTGGCCATCGACCACGAAGCTTTCCGGCACGCCGGAAGAACCGAGCTGAAACTGGACCGCGCTGACATTGTCGGCTCCGATCCGGCTGAATGGATTGCCGTTGCGGTCCAGAAAGGCTTTCAGGTCCGCCGGCTTGTCACGGATCGCGACGCCGACCACTTCGACCCCGGCAGTGCGCAGCGCCGCCAATTGCGGCGCCTCGACAGCGCAGGGGACGCACCAGCTGGCGAAGATGTTGACCAGCCGAACCTTGCCATCGACCAGATCGGCGCGCGCCAGGCCCG
>VFKS01000482.1 GCA_009885425.1 Novosphingobium sp. | reverse complement strand
TGATCGACAGACAGACCTACAAGACCCGCCGCTCGGCTGCCCTGGCCGAGTGGCAGAACCTCATGGGCTGAGCCGACGCTGGGAAGGGCAGAGCTCTGTCAATCGGAGACGAGTTGCGGTTAGACTGACAGCACCGTGACCGAGTCGGGCGATGAGGCGGGCGGCAACCAAGAAGGGGCAGGCGATGAGTGGGGATTATCTGGTACGCGGCACCAATCCGGCAGCAGTGTTCTCGCTGACGGTCCATCGCGGCGACGGGATGTGCATGCTGGCGATGGACTGGAAGACTGGTGAGCCGCCAGCCGATTTCGTCGGTTTTGCGATCGAGTTCAAGCCGCCGGGGGCCAATCGCTTTTACGCGGTCAACAATCGGTTGTGCTTTGAAGGGCGGGAACGGCCGACCCCGCCCGATGCCGCCGCGCCGCAGTATCCCAGCACCGAAGCGCCGCTGCAGACCTTTCGCTGGGTCCATTTCCCGCGTGATGCCGATCGGCCGCAGGCGTTCCGCTATCGCGTCACCCCGGTGTTCATGGGTGAGAATGATGCGCTGTCGAACGGCGATCCACAGGAAGCCGATCTGGTGCTGCAGCGCGAAACCTGGTCGGGCAAGGTCGATATCTGCTTCACCCGCGGCTATGTTTCCTCACAAGCCTTTTCGGACAAGTTCGGCGGCGCAGACGGCCTGAAACAGCTGATCCCGGGCAAGGCTGATCTCGGGCTGTCGTTCGTGCCGAGCCACCCCAAGGCGGGCTTTGCTTATGACTGGATGGGGTTCGATGCGCGCGACCGGATACTGGCGCTGCTCGATGCGGCGCGGGCCGATGGGGCGGCGGTGCGGGTGGTGGCCTATGAGCTGAATCTGCCCGAAATGGTCGCGCGGCTGGAACTGCTGGGGGCGAGGCTTAAGATCATCATCGATGACAGCGCGCACAAGGCCGCGCCGCATTCGGCTGAAAGTCTGGCGGCGGACCGGCTGACCGCAGCGGGCGCGCAGGTGCTGCGCCAGCACATGGGGCAATTGCAGCACAACAAGATGATCATCGTCGATGGGCCGACGGTGCAGTCGGTGATCTGCGGATCGACCAATTTTTCGTGGCGCGGGTTTTACGTGCAAGCCAATAACGCGGTCGTGCTGAAGGGCGCTGCCGTGGTGGCGATGCAGCTGGAGGCGTTTGAGGCCTATTGGGCCGGGACGCGCGATTTCAAGAAAAGCCCGGTCACCCTGTGGCGCAAGCTGCCGATTGCCGGGATCGACGCCGAAATCGCAATGTCGCCGCGTAGTGAGGCCAAGGCCTTGCTCGCCAGCATCGGGCAGGATGTCGGGCAAGCGCAGTCGAGCCTGTTCTTCAGCCTGGCGTTCCTATCGCAAACCGGCGGCGCAGTGAGCCAGGCGGTGACGGCGGTGGTGCACAACCCGGCGGTGTTCGCGTTCGGCATATCCGACAAGCGCACCGGCATTCTGGTGACCAATGCCGATGGCAATTCCGCCCCGGTGTTTGCGGCGGCGCTATCGGGCAAGCTGCCCGAGCCGTTCCGCAGCGAAAGCGCAGGCGGCGGCGGGGTGAAGATGCACCACAAGTTCGTAGTGGTCGATTTCGATCAGCCGACCGCGAGAGTCTATACCGGATCGTTCAACTTTTCGGGCACCGCCGACACCAAGAACGGCGAAAACCTGCTGCTGTTCCGTGATCGCCGGATCGCCACGGCCTATATGGTCGAAGCGGTGCGGATTTTCGATTCCTACCGGTTCCGGGTCAAACAGGCCCAGCAAAAGGCCGAGGCGGCGCTCGATCCGGCCACGCCAAAGCGGATTGCGCTCAAAAAGCCCCCCAAGGCCGGGGAGCAGGCGTGGTGGCTGCGGTTCTATACCGAGGCGAACAAGGTGCGCGATCGGAAGCTGTTCGCACTTTCAGGGGGCTGAACTGTCCATCACATAGCCCAGCGCGCGGACCGTGCGGAGTGGATCAGGCGCGCCGTGGACGGCCAGCGAGCGGCGCAGACGGCCGACCCAGACATCGACAGTGCGCTCGTCAATCGCCTCTTCGTCCTTGCCCAACCGCTCGATCAGCGCGGTGCGGCTGAACACCTGATCCGGGTGCTCTATGAAATGGGCGAGCAGGCGAAACTCGTTGGGCCGCAGCGGGACCGGCTGCCCGCGATAGCGCAGCTGGTGCGCGGCGAGATCGATGCAGAGATCGCCGTTTTCAATCCGCGCGCGGGGTGCGGCCGGGGCGGCGCCGGCCGCTTCGTAAAGCGCCATCCGGTCGAGCACGGCGTGCAAATCGAGCGGGCCGGTCATGTAATCATCGGCTCCGGCCTTGAGCGCGCGACGGCGTTCTTCGCTGTCGCCGGTATCAAGCACCATGGTGATATGAACGGAGCGCGTAGAGCGGGCTTCGCGCAGGCGGCGGCACAGCTCGATCCCGGACATCGCTTCGCCGATCCAGTCAATGAAGGCCCAGGCCGGCCCATCCAGATTCGGATCACCAAGCGCGCAATCGATCGGAACGACCCGCCAATCGGGTCGACGCCGGCCGATCTCGCCAATCAGCGCGGCCTTGTCGATCGGAATGAGGATATGGGTCAGGTTGGGCATGGATGGTCAGCTAACTGTCAGGTCACCAGAAACGTCTGCGCCGGTATCATGACCGTTTGATGATGGTTCGGTGACAGTTCTGATTTTGCCGCAAATCTGACGGCTCGCAGTAGCGTTTGTGACGTATAAGCGTCATAGACATGTCACATATTTGTTTGTTTTTCCTCATTGGTTCTAGGCACTTATCGGGCATACTGCGCCCAGGCAGCCGCGCTGTACGGCGCAATGTCGGCGCGGGGCTGGAGAGGAAGGGAACGAGGTGATGACGGTAAAATTGCTGCGCGGTCTGGCCATGCTGCTGGCGGCGTTGTGCGCCACCCCGGTGCTTGCTGAAAAGCTGTCGTTCGATCACAGGCTGTATCAGCCGCTGAAAGAGGTGCTCGATAGCGGCCGCGATGACATGATCCAATACAACGCCAAAGATCCGACCTACGTCACCGATCTTATTGTCATTAGAGGCAAATCGACCCGCAGTTGGACCGAAGCGATGATCATCATCGCCCGCACGCCCAGTGCCAAGGCGCGGACTGCGGCTGACTGGATGGCCGAATTGCAGCGGCAGAGCGACGCGGAATGCGCCAACCGGTTCAGCATCATTGCCCAGGATAATATCTCGATCACCTTTGAGCGCAGTTCCCAAGGTTGCCGTCCTGGCTACCCCGCCAATGCGATTTATCGGATCGTGCAAGGCAAGAAGGGCCTGTTCCTGCTGGGGGCGATGAGCAAGGACGGCTTTACCCCCGATGCGCGCACTGCCTGGCTTGCGCTGCTCGGCTCGGCCAAGCTGGACTAGGCTTGCCAAGCCAGCAGCACATTTCTGTCATTTTGGTGTCACACCACTGACTCCCAACCTACGCACAAGCGACACAGTGGACTCCTAGATGCGGCGACGAGGTCGTTCGCAGGGGTGAGTCGCAGCCGACAAGCACTCCCTGGTCCGACATCGGACACGACCATAAATCGATTCAGGGAAATCCAAATGATCCGTCAACTTTCGCGCTCAACCACTTCCGCCCTTGCCGTGGCGACGGCCATTGGCCTGTTCAATGTGCAGGTTGCCCACGCCGCAGTTTCGGTGACTGACGAAGCCGTTGTTGTTGATGGCGCAGCTGCCGAAGGCGCCGCCGCCCCACAAGACCCCGCCAGCCCTGAGGCTGCCGCGGAGGAACAGAACAACAGCGGCCTGACCGACATCGTCGTTACCGCGACAAAGCGCGAAACCAACCTGCAGAAGACCCCGATTTCAATTTCGGTGCTAGGTGAGGACGATATTAAAAAGCGCAGCGTGCAGAGCCTGATGGATCTGGCTGATGGCTCGGTTCCTTCGCTGCGCATCACGACCTTCGAATCGCGCCAGTCCGCGCTGACCATCGGGATTCGCGGGATCGTGCCGGACGATGCCAACCAGCCGGCGCGCGAACAGGGCGTAGGCGTCTACCTGGATGGCGTTTATCTTGGCCGCCAGCACGGCCTCAACGCCGCGCTTTATGATGTTCAGCGGATCGAAGTGCTGAAGGGCCCGCAAGGCACGCTGTTTGGCCGCAACACTGAAGGCGGTGCGCTCTCGATGGTGCTCAAGCAGCCGACCGGCGAGTTTGGCGGCCGGGTCAGCGGCGGCATTGGCAACTATGGTTCCTACAACACGCAGCTTCACGTGAACCTGCCCGAAGTGCAGAACGTTTCGATCAAGCTGGACGGTGTGATCCAGCATCAGGGGCCGACCATCCGCAATTCGATGCCGGGGCAGGCTGGCTTCAACCAGTTTCACCGGATTGGTGGGCGCGTCGCAGCCCGCTGGCGGCCGATTGACGATCTGACCATCGACTTCGCCTTTGACAAAAGCCGCGACGAGAACACCCCGTTCTATAGCCAGCTGGTTACGATTACCCCGGCGGCTCTGGCGACCCTGCCCAAGGACAGCCTCGGCAATCCGCTGATCACCTACGGCTATGGCCGGATGGATGTCACCGATATTCAGGTTCCGATGCAGGACAGCGTTGGTATCGCTCAAGGCTTTACCTCGTCGATTAAGTACAAGGTCAGCGCCGATCTTGAACTGCGCTCAATCACCGCCTGGCGGACCGTCAGCGATGAACAGTGGGACAACTCCGGTGGTGCCCACCGGACCCCGGTGTGGGGGCCGAACGTGAACTTCAGCCGCTATTCGCTCGCCACGCTGGACCAGCGCCAGTTTAGCCAGGAACTGCAGGCAGTCGGTTCGCTGGGTGACAGCGTCGAATTCGTATTCGGGCTCTATTATTTCAACGAGCGCGCCAACGATACGGCTCGCACCCCCAATACCAACCGCTGGAATGCGACGGTCACCGGCTATACCATCATCGACCCGCTGACTTACCCGCTTGCAACCCTGTCGCGCGCTTCGATCGCCTATTCCAAAAGCTATGCCGCTTATGGTCAGGTGACCTACGCCGTGGCTGAACCGCTGCGTATCACGCTGGGCGGGCGCTATACCCGTGATGAAAAGAACGGGCGGCTGTTTACGGTCAATGGCGCGGCGACCAGCTTCACCTTCGATCAGGAAAACACACGGTTCGATCCGCTGGCGGTGATCGCCTATCAGGTCTCGCCAGAGATCAACTTCTACGCCAAATATGCCACCGGCTACCGGGCAGGGGGCGCCAGTTCGCGGTCGCTCACCTACCTGTCGTTCGGTCCAGAAGAAGTGAAATCCTATGAAGTCGGGCTGAAAACCGAACTGTTTGACCGCAAGGTCCGCTTCAATGTGGCCGGCTACATCATGGATCGCAGCAACAGCCAGGTCGATTTCAACTTCTTCATCCCGCAGACCAACGGCACGGTCCGCAACACGCTGGAAACGGTCAATGCGATCGGGACCACCAAGATCCGCGGGATTGAGGCTGACCTGACGATCCGTCCGATCGAAGGTCTGTCGATGAACCTGTCCTATGCCTATACCTACACAAAGGTCCCGCCAGCGCGGAACACGGTGCAGGAAGCGCTCAACGCCACGCTGCCAGTGCCGATCACCACGCCGGTATTCCAGACCGTCTTCGTCCTCTACACGCCCGAAAACGCCCTGTCGGGTTCGATCGATTATGATGTGCCGGTCGGCGGCAATGGAACGCTCCTGCGTTTCCACGTGGATGCCAACTATTCCGACCCGGTGCACACTTTCGTCAGCGAAACGACGCTGACCGACAAGAGCTTTTTGGTGAACGGACGGATCAGCCTGGCGGACATGCCGATGGGTGATGGTGGTCAAAAACTGACCGTCGCACTGTGGGGCCGCAACCTGTTCAACGAAGAACACATCTATCGCCGCAGCGCGGCCAACACCACGCTAGGTGACTATGCCAACTACAACGCTCCCCGCACCTTCGGGATTGAGGGCACGATAAACTTCTGATCGAAAAAACCAATTCCTCCCTGCTGGGGCGGAGTGCTGCGGCGCTCCGCCCCATTTTTTTGGCAGGCGCTACTTCCCGGCTTCCCCCGCCGCCAGCGGATCATCCACGCCTTCGGGCAGGACGTTGATTTCCACCGCGCCGTCAACGGTAAGATACTTCTTAGCGACGGCTTGCAGCTGCGCCGGGGTGATCGCCTTGAGCAGATCCTTACCCTTCACATAGCGGGCAATCCGGTCCGGTTCGGTCTGGGCGCGATCGACGAAACCAAGCCAGCCGCCGTTGGTTTTTAGCAGGTTGTCATAGCCTTCCAGCATTGGTTCGCGGGCGCGGGCCAGCACGTCATCGCTGGCCGGCGAATTGCGCAAGCCGGCGACCGTGCTGGTGAGCGCTGCACGGGTCGCGGGAACTTCCTTGATATCGACCGAGGCGTTGACGCTGAAGGTGCCATAGCCGCGATAGGTCCGCGAGGTGTTGCTGCTGGCGCCGGGAGAATAGGCCTTGCCCAGTTTTTCACGCAAGGTGTCGGTCAGTTGGATCCGCATGATCTTTTCCAGCAGCTCCAGTTGCAGCGCCTGTTCCAGATCCTCACCATCGCGGGTCGGCCAGATCATCGTGATCAGCGCCTGATCCTTGGCCCCGTTGTGGCGCAGCACTTGGCGCCCCCGCTCCTTGGTGAAGGGCCGATCGCGGCGGTCGGCATAGGGGCGGAAATCAGCCTCGCGCTGGGGCAGGGCGCCGAAGGTGCGGCCGACCATCGCAATCGCGGCGTCTTCATCAACATCGCCGACGATCCCGATCTCGATCGCGCCCTTCGCAAACCGGTCGCTCACGGTGCCCTTAAGCTGGTCAAAGCTGAGCACGCGGTAATCTTCGACCACACCCAGGCTGAAGCGCGGATCCTTGTCCGAAACGATCTCTCCAAGGCCAGCCGAGAGCGCCGAACCGGGGGTGGCGCGCAAGCTGGCGAACAGGTTGTTGATGGTCTGCTTGAACAGTACCTCGCCTTCCTTGCGGTAGCCTGGATCAGTGAATTGGGCGGTGGCCAGTTGCAGCTCCAGCTCCAGATCGCGCGGGTTGGTTCCGGCCACGATCACAAAAGCTTCGTCGGTTGAATTGATATTGGCCGAAACGGTCCGCCCAGCGAGGATCGAATCGAGCTCGTCCTTGCTGTGCTTACCAAGACCGCCGATCGAGATTACGGGGACCATCCGGGTCGCCAATGGCCTGTCGCGAGTGGCCAGCATTTCGCCGCCATCGACCGAAACCTGGATCAGCACCTGATCCTTTTTGAGCTCGGTCCGCTTGATGTTGAGCCGCACCCCGTTGGCGAACCGCACGGTGCGGATCCCCAGCAAAGGCTCGCGGACATCGCTGACCACTTTGCCGGCCGGACCGAAATCGGTGTAGCCAAAGCTCGCGGCCGCCTTGCGCTCGACCGGGCGGACCGGGGCGGCCATCGCCTCGGCCCAGGCGCCTTGCAGGCCCTTGTCGCCATCGGCCGGCGGGGTTCGGCCCTGAAACCGCAGCAGCGGCGCATCGAGCGGGATCACCTCACGCCGCAATGCGGCCATCACTGCATCGGGCGTGATCCGGGGGATGAAAGCCTCGAGCCGGGTCAGGCCGTTGCTGGGGGTATCGGGCACGCGCTCGTTGATCACCAGCGATTGCGCCGAGCCGAGCAGCTGGCTGTTGCTGCGGGTCGCCTCGCCCTGCGCGGCATTGGCCTGACCGCTGCGGATGATCGCGACCTGCTCGTCGATCTCCGCCTGGGTAAAGCCGAATTCCAGTGCGCGGCGGTATTCGAGGCCCGCCTCGATCATCCCGCGGCGCCATTTGCCATCAACGGTATCGATCGCCAGTTCGGTGCTGCGCCCATCCTTGAAGATGTCGCTGGTGCCAAAGCTGGCATTGCGGAACGGCGCATTCGCCTCACGCGTGCGGCGCAGCATCCGGCGGTTGATGATGCCATAGCCGACCTGCCGCATCAGGTTCTCGTCGCGCTGAGCCAGCGTATCGGGCTCGTCCAGATAGGGGCCGTTGCGGGTAATGGTCACCCTTTCTGACAGCGCCGGATCGATATAGACATCGGCCAGATTGCTCGCCGCCGGGTTGACCGGGCCGCCCTTGGGCCGGGGTTCGACCGCGGCGGCTTTCCAATCACCGAATTCAGCTTTGATCTTGGCCTCGACCAGATCGGGATCGAAATCGCCGATCACATAGAGCGTGGTGTGGGCGGGGACATATTCGCGGGCCCAGAACGCTTTGAGGCCCTGCGGCGTCGCTCCGGCTAGCGATTCAGCGGTGCCGATTGGCAGCCGCTGGGCCACTTTCGATCCCGGCAGGGCGAAATCCAGCTGGTCTTGAACATTCTTCAGCGCAAAGGTGTTGCGGTCCCGCATTTCGGCCTGAACCACGCCGCGCTCTCGCTCAACCGCGCCGGGGTTGAAGCTCAGCTCGCTGGCCGTCTCGCGCATCAGCATCAGCGCGATATCGAGCAGTTCGGGATCGTTCTTGGGCAGATCGAGCATATAAGTAGTGCGCTCAAACCCGGTCGAGGCATTGGTATCAGCCCCGAAAGCAAGGCCATGCCGTTCGAGCAGTTTGACCATCTCGCCCTCGGGCACATTGGCCGATCCGTTGAAGGCCATATGCTCGACATAGTGGGCATAACCGCGCTCGCCGTCGGCCTCATCCAGCGATCCCGCATCGATCTGCATCCGGACCAGCGCGGTGCCCTTGGGCGTCGCGTTCTGGCGGATCACATAGCGCATTCCGTTGGGCAATTTGCCGAACCGATAGCCCGGATCGACCGGCACATCGCTCGTCTCAAACGCCCAGCCGGGCTCTGGCGCAGCGGTGCT
>VFKS01000038.1 GCA_009885425.1 Novosphingobium sp. | reverse complement strand
TCCGCCATGTGGCGAATTTCGCTGGCGATCTCGGCCCGGTCGCCCAGCACCGCGAGCTGCCCGGCATAGATCCGGGTCGCGCCATATTCACCGGCCTGATCAACGCGAAGCATCCGGGCCGTGGCTTGGGGGTTCATGCGGACTTGCTCTCCTTTGGGCGAAGAGCGGCAAAGCCGAGCAACGCCAGTGGAACCGAAATCAAAAAGTTGAAGCCTGCCAGCGTGATCCCCAGAAGATCCCACTGCACCATGTCACAGGGGATCATCTGCGCCCCGGTCAGGGCTTCCAGGGGATCACGGCCATTGGCAAATGACACGCCGCTGGTGCAAGTGGTCAGCCCCTTCCACCAGCCATATTCGACCCCGGCGTGATAGCCGCCAATCAGCCCGCCGACCAAAACCCCCAGCAGCGCCAGCGCGGTCAGCAGTTTGGCCGATGGCTTGACCCAGCCGAGCACGGCAAAGGGCAGCGCCGCAAACAGCGCATAACGCTGCCACCAGCACATTTCGCACGGTTCAAGCCCGAACCCGTACTCGCTCAGGTATGCCCCGCCGAGCAGCGCGAGCGGCACGCCCAGCGCAATCGTTCGGGCCAGTCGTCCGTCTTCAAGGCCAGCCACAGCCATCACCTAGCGCTTTTTGGCCAGCGCAGTCGGCGCGGTGCGGCGCAGCGTCTGGATCGCGTAGTAGAGCTGGTAATCCTTGATCCCCTTGGTCTTCAGCTCCTCGGCGCTCATCTTGAAGCGCGGATCGGCCTGCCTATCAGCCTCGAGTTTCTTGTCATCAATCGTGGCTTCGTTGACCAGGTGCCGGCGCAGATCGCTTTCGCGCACGGTTAGTTCGGCGCGGCGCCGGGCATCGGGATCGGACAGCTGCGGCACCATGATATCGGGCAGAATTCCGCCTTCCTGCACCGAACGGCCGAGCGGGGTATAATAGCGCGCGGTAGTGATCTTGACCGCACTGGTCCGCGTATTGTCGAGGAAAAACAGCGACTGGACCGAGCCCTTGCCAAAGCTGCGCTCGCCCATGACCACCGCGCGGCGCTGATCCTGCAGCGCGCCCGCGACAATTTCGGAGGCCGAAGCTGAACCCGAATCGATCAGCACGATCACCGGCAAGCCCTTGGCGAGATCGCCCGGGATCATCGACTCGGCCTTAAAGTACTCGTCTTCGCGGGGATTGCGGCCACGCTGCGAGACGATATCGCCTTTGGTCAGGAAGATATCCGACAGCGCCACCGCTTCTTCGAGCGCGCCGCCGGGGTTCTGCCGTAGATCGAGCACGATCCCCATCAGCTTACCACCGGACTGCTTTTTGAGGTCTTCGATCCCCTTGGCGACATCGACACCAACCTCGTTGCTGAATTCATTGACCGAGATGACCCCGATCCCGTCCTTCAGCTCCCAGGTCACCGGCTCGAGCCGGATCACGCCGCGGGTTACCGTCACGTCGAACGGTTCGTTGCGTCCGGCGCGGAACAGCGTCAGTCGGATCTTGGACCCCGCTTCGCCGCGCATCTGCGCCACGGCATCATCCAATTCGCCGCCATAGATCAGCTTGCCATCAAGGTGGGTGATATAGTCGCCCGACTTGACCCCGGCGGCCTCGGCCGGGCTGCCTTTCATCGGCGCGATCACCTTGACCGCGCCGTCTTCCATCCCGACCGACAGTCCAAGACCGGAGTAGTTGCCGTCGATCATGGTGTTGAGCCGTTGCATCGAGGCGCCCGAAACATAGGACGAATGTGGATCGAGCGAGGCCAGCATCCCGTCGATCGCGCCTTCTTCCAGCTTTTCGTCGGTGACTTTCTCGACGTAGCGGATCTTGACCAGTTGATAGACCGTGGCGAGCCGTTCAAACTGGGCTGAAGCGCGGCCATCGACCGCGGCCAGACCGGCGGTGGTGGCAGGGATCAGCGCGACGGCCGAAACCAGAGCAGCGCTACGAAGCAGGGAAGCGAATTTCATCGGGCAAGGGCCTCTTTTGATTACCGGCGCTATGTATCGCGCACCGCAGGTTAACGCCAGATGGCGTTTAGCGTTTCAAAAAATCGAGCGGATTGACCGGCGCGCCGTCCTTGCGCAGTTCCAGACTGAGCACCGGGCGCCCGGGGCCAGCCTGACCCAGCGGCGATCCCGCGACCAGATCGCGCCCAACCCTGGTATCGAGCACCGAAAGCCCCGTGACCAGCGAGGTCCAGCCGCCGCCGTGTTCAATGATCACGATCGTACCGTAACCCTGATAGGGGC
This sequence comes from Novosphingobium sp., assembly GCA_009885425.1. GTDB lineage: Bacteria > Pseudomonadota > Alphaproteobacteria > Sphingomonadales > Sphingomonadaceae > Novosphingobium. The sequence continues at coordinate 6,716 of VFKS01000038.1, read as the reverse complement.
CGGCAAAGACTACCCGGCCAGCAGCAGGCGCCACCACCTGCGCGCTGCCGCGCGCGGCGATCGAGATGCCGCGCGATTGGACTTGCCCCGGCGCGTTCGCACCGAACCCGGTGACCAGCCGTCCGGAGACCGGCAGCAGATATTGCGCGGGCGCATTGCTGGGCAGCGCCGCAGCCTCTGCCACCGCCGCAACCTGCGCCGCTTGCGGCTGGGCTGGGCGCAAAACCGGGCCCGGCAGCGCCGCCAACTGCCCGCGCAGCCGCCCGGCCTTGTCGAGTTCGCCGACCAATCCGCCCAGGTCGCGGGCCTGTTCGGCCAAGGCCAGCGCGCGTTCGGCTTCGCGGTCGGCGCTGCTGCTGGCACTACGCGATTCAAGCCGTTGGCGGGCTTCGAGCGCGGCCAAGGTCTGGCGGCGGCGGCCAAGCTCGGCTTGGCTGGCGCGCAAATCGTCGCTGGCCTGCTCGGCCTGCGCCTGCAGCACTTTGCCGCGGGCGATAGCCGTGCGCAGCCCGGCGGTGCGGCGTTCGACCTGCGGTAGCATGGTTTCGAGCACCGCGCGCAGATAGACCGCTTCTTGCAGCGACCCCGGGCGCAGCAGGGAAAGCACCGCCGGGCGGCGCGACAGCCGCTGGAGCGCGGCGGTCAATTCCACCAGCGGGCGTTGGCGCTGGGCCAGTTCGACCCGCAGCGCGGCGCGCTGCTGCTCGATAAGGCGGATTTTGGCCTCATTGGCAGTAATCTGGGCTTCGGATTCCTGGATTCGTGCGGCGAGAGCCGCCGCTTCCTGCGCGGTCCGGTCCGCCGCAGCGACGGCTGTCACGGCCTTGGCCTCGAGCGTTTCGGCGCGGGCACGGGCTTCCTTGCCCTGCACATCAGCCTCAGCCAACGCTTTTTGAGCGTCTTCGGTAGTCTCGATCGCCTGCAACTGCTGGTTCTGGGCCTGGCCAAGCTGAGACCCCAGCAACAGCGCCGCAGCGGTCAGGCAGATCAGGATCAGGCGGCCGGTCATCGCGCGCCCTTATCCCGAACGGTGATAGGGATGGCCAGCAAGAATGCTGGTCGCGCGCCACAATTGTTCGGCCAACATCGCCCGGACCAACAGGTGCGGCCAGGTCATTGCGCCAAAGCTGAGCAACAGATCGGCCTTATCCCGCGCCGCAGCGCCGTGGCCATCGGCGGCGCCGATCAGGAACCGCGCCTCGCGCACTCCGCCATCACGCCACCGTCCCAGCAAGGCGGCAAACTCTTCTGACGACATCACTTGGCCGTGCTCATCGAGCAGGACTTCGCGGACCGGGGTTTGCGCCGGGGGCGGAATTGTGCCGCCCAGATCGGGCAATTCGGTTAGCTTGAGCGGCCAGGCGATCCGTTTGGCATAGCGCGCGGTCAGTTCCGCTTCGGGCGAACGGCTGATTTTACCCCGGGCAATGACATGCAACAGCATGACGCCGCTTAGGCCTCGCCGAGACTGTCCCCAAACGCCCACATCCGTTCAAGGTTGTAGAACGTGCGCACTTCGGGACGGAACAGGTGGATCACCACATCGCCAGCATCAACCAGCACCCAGTCGGCGGCGGGCAGGCCTTCGATCCGGACATGGCCAAAGCCGCCGTGCTTGATTCGCTCGGCCAGTTTTTGGGCCATCGCGGCTACCTGACGAGTCGAGCGGCCTGAGGCGATCACCATGTGATCGGCAATCGAGCTTTTGCCTTCGAGCGGGATCGAGACGATCTCTTGTGCCTGATCGTCGTCGAGCGACTTCAGCACCAGCTCGTGGAGCGAGCCAGCTTCCGAATCGGGCAGCGGGACAGCCGCAGCGGCCGCAGCAGCGACCGGATCGGCGGGGGCAGTATTGGCGGAATCAGGCGTCATTTGAGCGGAAACGGCTCCTCTTTGCGGGCTTCGCGGCCAAGGGACCAAAGCCCTGTCATGCGATGTCGGGATCGACTGGATGGTGCGTCAAACTATCCCTCAGGCTCTGGCCGCTAAAGCGGTTGGCCCAGTGTGGATCGGCGCGGCGAATAGCACTTGCCGAGCGCGGATCGGGATCAAAACGCAAATGTATCAGCGCGGGTGCGCTCCATCCTGCCCGGTGTTTCAAGCTGGCTGCGGACCGCCGGTATCGGCCGAGCCAGGCCCCGGCGAGGCTCGCCCGGGCAGCGCCCTCATAGCCCGGACGGGCAATAACCGCAATCGGCATGGTGCGGGCGATCTTTTGCCAGGCTTTCCACCGGTCAAACTGCGCCAGATTGTCGCTGCCCATCAGCCAGACAAACCGGTGTTTGGGATAGCGCGACTGAAGCTTGGCCAGCGTGTCGACAGTATAGCTGGTGCCCAGCTCGCGCTCGATTGCGGTCGGCACGATCCGGGCCCGCCGGGCTTGCCTGCGGGCTGAGGCGAGCCGGGCCGCGAGCGGCGCCATCCCGGCTTTGGGCTTGAGCGGATTGCCGGGGGAGACCAGCCACCAAACCTCGTCCAGCCCCAATGCTTCGAGCGCAAACAGGCTGATCCGGCGATGGCCGCCATGCGCGGGGTTGAAGCTCCCGCCCAGAAGGCCGATCTTTCTCAGGGTCTTATCTGCCCAGAGCCGCGCACCAGCCACTTGTAGGTGGTGAGTCCTTCCAGCGCGACCGGGCCGCGCGCGTGGAGCCGCCCGGTGGCGATACCGATCTCGGCACCAAGGCCGAACTCGCCGCCATCGGCGAACTGGGTGGAAGCATTGGCCATGACAATCGCACTGTCGACTTCGCTCAAAAACCGTTCGGTGGCTTCCGCGTCCTCGGAAACTATCGCTTCGGTATGCTGCGAGCCGTGGGTGGCAATGTGCTGCAAAGCTGCGTCCAGACCGTCGACTACGGCAACCGATAGGACGCTATCTAAGTATTCCGTGTGCCAATCTTCGTCGGCGGCGGCAACGACCCGCGGATCAAGCGCCATCGCCCGCGAATCACCGCGCAATTCGCAGCCCTCATCGAGCAAGGCAGCAACCACCGCTTGCGAAGACGGGAACTGCGCATCAAGCAGCAGCGTTTCCATCGCCCCGCAGATCCCGGTCCGGCGCAGCTTGGCATTGACCGCAATCGCCAGCGCCTTGGCCGGATCGGCAGCAGAATGAACATAGGTGTGATTGATCCCGTCAAGGTGTGCCAGCACCGGCACCCGGGCATCGGCCTGAACCCGCGCGACCAGGCTCTTGCCGCCGCGCGGCACGATCATGTCGATCAGGCCCGCCGCGCCCAGCATCGCGCCGACTGCCGCCCGGTCTTGCGTTGGCAGCAATTGCACCGCCGCTGCCGGAACCCCGGCGCTTTCCAGCCCGCGCACCATGGCGGTATGGATCGCCCGGTTTGAACGAACCGCCTCGCTGCCCCCGCGCAGCAGCACGGCATTACCCGAAGCAAAGCACAGTGCTGCGGCATCGGCCGTCACGTTAGGGCGGCTTTCGTAGATGATCCCGATCAACCCGACCGGCACCCGCACCCGGCTGAGCGCGAGCCCGTTGGGGCGGACCGATGTGTCTATCACTTGCCCAACCGGATCAGGCAGCGCGGCAATCGCATCGACTGCGGCGGCAATCGCCTCCAGCCGCACAGGATCGAGCATCAACCGGTCAAGCATGGCTGGCGTCAATCCGGCAAGCTGACCGGCAACGAGGTCTTCGGCATTGGCGGCCAGAATCGACGCGGAATCGGCGCGCAAGGCTGCGGATGCTGCTCGAAGTGCCGCCGCTTTGGCGTCATGATCCAGCCGCGCCAAGACCCGCTGCGCGGCGCGTCCAGCGGCTGCCAGCCGCGCAATCAGTTTGTCAGGCGTTTCGCCGTCTAGGCTCGGAAAACTCATGGTTCCGCGCGCCTATCACCCCAGGTCCGGCTTGTCACCGCCGCAGCCACTTTCAGCCGTGTCAGCAAGCCAAAACGATTCGTCCCGTGACTCGTTCGATTCGGCGAGTCCGTGCCCTCTTGGATTCGCTATCCCTCAAACTTGCTGCTAGCGGCCCTGCCAAGGGTTAAATAAAGGGCTGAGGGGTCGCTTTGCCAAACATCGCCGCTAGCGGGCTTTTTGCCCGAATGCGGACCTGGTTTCCGGATCGCGAGTTCTTCATGCGATCCGAAGGGCAAGTCCGTTTTATCAAGGTTTCTTCGCGCGTTCAGATGATCGCCGCGGGAGCTGCAGCTGGCCTTTTGCTGTTCTGGATCCTGTCAATCAGCGGTATGGCGCTTTCCAGCTATCTGGCGAATCAGGACCGGCTTTCTATGCTTGATCGTGAAGCCAGCGTTGCCAAATCCGAAAGCCGTGTGACCGCATACCGCGACGATCTGGGTAAGGTCGCAAGCGATCTCAAGCGCCGTCAGGACTTCATCGACAAGGTGGTGCAAACCCATCTCGGCGATCTGCCGACAGACGTTCAAGCCGGCGAAACCGTTTCCAATTCGACCTCGGAAGCCGCAAAAACGGTCAAGAAGGTCAGCATGGTCCTGCCCGAAGCCGCTGAACTTGTAGAGATTGAGGCGCGCCAGCTGGCTGTGATCGAAGGGTTGACCCGCGTCGCCGATCGCCGCGCGGCCGCTGCTGAAGCCAAACTGGCCCAGCTCGGGCTGAACCCCAAGGCGATGCTGGCCGCGATCAATGACCCGTCCGCTCAAGGCGGCCCTTTTTCAAAGCTGGCAACGGCTGCCGACGGTTCGGTCGATCCCCGATTCCAGCGCTTTGGCCTTAGCCTTGCGCGGATGGACGCGCTGGAGCGCTCGGTCGCCGGCCTGCCGCAGGCGCTGCCGGCCAGCCTTGAATATATCTCTTCCGGTTTTGGCTTCCGCGCCGATCCGTTCACTGGCGGCGGTGACTTCCACCCCGGACTCGATTTCCGCGGACCCCATGGCGCCCCGATCTATGCCGCCGCGCGCGGAACGGTCAGCTTCGTCGGCTGGAAATCGGGCTACGGCAATGTCGTCGAGATCAACCACGGCAACGGTCTGGTCACGCGCTATGCCCACATGTCGGGCTTCCGAACCGTGGTTGGCAAGCCGGTCCAGCCCGGCGAGCAGATCGGCCTGATCGGCAGCACCGGTCGATCAACCGGCCCGCATCTGCATTTCGAAGTGCGGGTGGGCGATCGCGCCGTTAATCCCCGCCCCTTCCTTGAGGCCGTCCCCAATGTTCTCCAAAAAACCGGCGCTATCGCCGCACAGCCCCGCAGGTAAAGCCATGGCCAATTCGACTTTCTCGGTGTTCGGCGCCGATATCCGGATCAAGGGCGACGTTCACGCCTCGGCCGATCTGCATATCGATGGCCACGTCGAAGGCGATGTCTCCTGCACCGCACTGGTCCAGGGTGAAAGCGGCGAGATTGTCGGCTCGGTCAAGGCGGAGAGCGCCCGGCTTTCGGGCACCGTAAAGGGCACGATCAATGTCCGCGATCTGGTGGTGCTGAAAAGCGCGCGGATCCAGGGCGATGTCCACTACGATTCGCTGACGATCGAACAAGGTGCGCAAGTCGACGGCCGCTTTGCCCCGCGCGCGGTGGGCGAAGACAGCGCCGTGGTCGCTTTCCCGGCGGGCTAAGCCTCTTTCGCCAGCTCTTCGCGCAAACTCTTGCGGTCGAGCTTGCCGATCATCGTCTTGGGCAGGCTGCTCCGCACCACCACCGCATCAACCCGTTCGTGCTTGCCAACCTTGGGGTTGAGCCAATCGCGCAGCGCCAGGCCATCCTCGCTCGCCCCGTCCTGCAGCGTCACGAACGCGCGCGGCATTTCGCCCATCCGGGCGTCTGGTACGCCGATTACCAGTACTTCCTTCACCGCCGGATGCTCTTCCAGCACGGCTTCGACCTGGCTGGGGAAGACCTTGAACCCGCCGACCGCAATCATGTCCTTGATCCGGTCAACGATCGCAATGTAGCCTTCAGCATCAATCGTCGCGACATCGCCGGTCCGCAACCAGCGGCCATCGGGCCGCATTGCAAAGGCGCTGGCCGCCGCTTCAGGCCGCTGCCAGTAGCCCTGCATTACCTGCGGGCCTTGAATGGCGAGTTCGCCCGGTTCGCCCGCTGCGGCATCGCGGGTGGGATCTTCGCGATCGAGCAGGCGCACCCGGGTTGCCGGAACCGGCTGGCCAATTGTGCCGGGGCGTTCCAGCCCTTCATAGGGATTGACCGAAGCCACACCCGAACATTCGGTCAGGCCGTATCCTTCGACCAGCCGTGCCCCACTGAGCGCTTCAAACCGGGTCTTGACCGGCAGCGGCAAGGGCGCGCCGCCCGAAATGCAGACGCGCAGACTGGAGAAATCGGTCTTTGCAGCCTGGGGATGATCGAGCAGCGCCTGATACATCGTCGGCACCCCCGGAAAGGCGGTGGCCCGAACCCGCACCAGCGTTTTCAGCGCTTGTCCCGCCTCAAACCGCGGCAACATCGCGATGCACCCGCCCGCCAGCACAGTCCTGTTGAGCACACAGACATTGGCAAAAACATGGAACAGCGGCAGGACCCCCATGATCACGTCGCGCTGCCCGAGCTGCGGGTCGATCCCCATCACTTGCCGGGCATTGGCGGTGATGTTCTGGTGGGTCAGCATCGCCCCCTTGGGCACCCCGGTGGTCCCGCCGGTATATTGCAGCAGCGCCAGGTCAATCTCGGGATCGAGCGGCACGGGAGTTGGTGTGGCCTTGCCCAGCACAGCCTCCCAGCGCAGCACATCGGCGGACTGCGGGATCGGGCTGAT
>VFKS01000252.1 GCA_009885425.1 Novosphingobium sp. | reverse complement strand
TCGGCAATTGTGATGTCTTCCCCAACGGTTACGTTGCCGACAAAGCGGACATTGTCGAGTTGGTTGGTGGTTTCATAGCGCCGCGATACACCTTTGATCGATTGGTGATCGGGCGCCACGCCGGTGCGGATCAGGCCATAGGGAACCGGCAGCAAATCGAAGATATCGACCCGCACATCCTCTCCCCACAATTTCTGGGCTGCTTCAGCGGTGTAGTAGCCTGCCGGTCCCGAGCCGATAATGGCGATCTGACGCATAGCTGGTCCCGGCCTTTCCCTGTCGGCTCTTGCTTGCCGCTTGGTGCTCTGAAACCGCAACATGCTGCTGTGGCTTCTTTCGTCAACATCCCACCGGGTTTTCGACACAGATTGTTGCACGCTGCGGGTTCAGGTCGATGCAGCAATTCCGGCGATCGAAACGGTTAACTTAGCCGAATTTCAAAGGCTGCCGGTGCAAGCAGAACCCATGTCGGCCCAACCTGTGAGACTTGCCGAAGATAGTCCCGATGCGCAGCGCCAGCGCGCGGGCGATCCTGTGCGCTCTGCCGACAGGCCAAAACCCGCGCTCGCGGGACCCAGTCAAGCCGCGAATTTGCGTAGTCAGGCGGCACGAACCAGCCAGGCCCCGGCCCGGCTGAGAGGCTCGTCTCGCGAAGAACTGCGCCGACAGGTACAGCCCGGCTGGGTGATGATGACAGTGGTAATCGCCGGCGCTTTCTGCCTCAATGCAATTGCCTCGCTCAGCGTGCCGGATATCGGCACGATCGCCATAGCGCTGGCCGGTGTTGGCGTGGCGGGCCTGACCCCAGTGGCTGCCCGGTTTGAGCAGAAACAGCTCGATGATCCCATGCAGCGGATGGTTTTGGCGATGACGCTAACCGCGTTGCCGATGCTGTTGTTCGGCACCGCGATGTCACGATGGGCCAACGCAGCAGGCCATACCTGGTCGGATTCGATCGGGCTGATTGTGATTGTCGGCGGGGTTGCGACAGTCCTGCTCAACCGGCGCGTAGCGGCAATTTTAATCTCACAAGTCGCCTTGTGGACGGGAGCTGCGGCCTTTTCTAGCAACAAGGGCACCTTGTTTGCCATGGCGGTTGGCTTGTTAATCGGCCTGTTCATTGCGGTCCGCCAGTCCCGCGCCGATGCCGAGACTCTGCGCAAACAGCGCGAGCAGCAGCGCAGCCAGTTGCGCGCCGAAGAGATCCTGCATGATTTTGAACAGACCGGGCAGGGCTGGTTCTGGGAAACGGACCGTCGCGGGTTGCTGGTATACTTGTCGCCGCCGATAGGCAAAATGCTAAAGACCGATACGCGCAAGCTGGTCGGGCGCCCGCTCGCTGAGCTATTCGAACTCGACAATCAGGGGCAGGAAAGCGAGCGTTCGCTGGCATTCCATCTGACCACTCGCTCTGCTTTCCACGAACTGCCGCTGCGGGCCGCTACGCCGGATGATGAACGCTGGTGGTCGGTCAACGGCCGCCCGCTCTATGACAGCTTCGGCAACTTCTTCGGGTTTCGTGGGTCGGGCCATGATCTGACCGAAAAACGCCGTTCGGCCGAGCACGCATCGCGGCTGGCGCACTATGATTCGCTAACCGGCCTCGCCAATCGCCATCAGATGGCCCAGACGCTGGAGAAGATTTTGGGCGCCCCCAACCCTCGAACACCGCGCCTGTTCGGTCTTTCTGCTCGATCTGGACCGGTTCAAGCAAGTCAACGATACCATGGGCCATCCTGCGGGCGACAATCTGTTGACCCAAGTTGCACAGCGCCTTGAACGCACGACTGGGGAAAATGGCC
>VFKS01000210.1 GCA_009885425.1 Novosphingobium sp. | reverse complement strand
CTTCTAGCGCAACTGGCGGTGCTGCCCGGTCGTCCGGGGGAGCTTCCACCGCTTGAATATGCTGCGGCCATTGTCCCGCTGGGCGATACCCGTTCACAGAATCAAGCCATCCCGTTCGTCGGCGGCAAGCTGGAACCTGCGCCGCCCTATCGCTTTGGCGGTAGCGCGGCCGATTTGACCAACGCTCGTGATTGCCTGGCGCTGGCCGCCATGGCCGAAGCGGGATCGAGCGATTCCGGCCAACGCGCGGTCATTCAGGTCGTCCTCAACCGCGCCCGCCATCCAGCCTTTGCCGGCACGGTCTGCGGGGTGGTATTCGAAGGCTCCGAACGCGCAACGGGATGCCAGTTCAGCTTCACTTGCGATGGCTCGCTCGCCCGCCAATACGATCCAGCCAACTGGGGCGCGGCCCGAGCCAGGGCAGATCAGGCGCTGAAAGGCTATGTCTTTGCGCCCGTCGGGAATGCCACCCACTATCACACCGATTGGGTGTTCCCGTGGTGGAGCCCCAAGCTGCATAAGATCGCCCAGATCGAAACGCACCTGTTCCTGCGCTGGCCGGGCTTCTGGGGTTCGGTAAAATCGTGGCGGAAAAGCTATGGTGGTGGCGAGCCGTCGCTGGCAGTACTGATGGCGCGGCCCGCGGCGATCGCCCTCGGGCCGTTGACGCCGCTCGAAGGCCTGCCTGCGACCAACTACGGCGCCCCGGTCGTCATGCCAATACTGCCCAGTGATACGCCCAAAGTGACCGGCGGGGACGTGGTGATGCGGCTGCCGTCGGGCATGGCCAATTTCGTCACCGTATCCCCCGCCGCTGGATCAGACAGCGCATTAACGATGGCCCGCAAGCTCTGCCCCGCCAGCGGCACCTGCCGCGTCATGGGCTGGAGCGACCGCAACCTGATCCCTGCCTCGCTGCCTTTGACCGGGGCTGCGCGCGCCGGACTGCAATTTAGCTATTCGCGGGATCCAGCCGGGGCCGAGATCGTCTTGTTCAACTGCGATACGTTTGCGGCGTTACCACGTGAGAAATGCATCCCGCGGGCGCGGTAAGATTAGGCTCCGTTAGACCACAATCCTAGTGTCCGCTTTGCGTGCCAGTCACGCCTAAGCGAAATGTCCGGACACGACAACAAGTCGGACATTGGCGGGGCGGGTGAGTCGGCATCCGTTTACGGTTGACCGCACCAGCTACCAATAAGCCCGCCGATGGGGACACCGACGGGCTTACTCATTGCTCGGGCAACGGGGGCGTTGCCGAGTTTACTTAAGCTAGCTACTCTTGGGCCGTTAACACCCATTGAGATCACATATTTTTGTCACGACAAAATGGTTGAGGTCCGTCTCTCGACAAGACGCCGCCCAAAGGACGGCGCCTGCCTGAGTTCAGTAAGCCGTAACGTTAGCGGATCAGCGCCCGAATGACCGACTCGACCAAACGGGTCTTGGGGTCGACGCTGTAGAGGTAGCCGTTGCGGTAATAATAGCGATTCTCCGCGTCGAGGTTGTACTGGTTGCGCCAGTCGGTCGGCACCTGATTGTAGCTCCACTGGCCATAATTTCCGTTCCACCGGTCGCCGACGTTGAAGCTACGCTTGGCGATGCCCGGCGGCAGGCAGCCATTGTTCTTCTTGGCGAGGCCTGGCGGGCATGAGCGGTTGCCCCAGTAATTGGCGGTGGTGCGCCCTTCGTAAATATGCTTGGCTTGCTTGCTCTGATGCTTGGCTTGCTTGCCCTGATGCTTGGCTTGCTTGCCCTGATGCATCGTCTGACCATGTTTGGCCTGTTTGCCCTGGCCGTTGTTCTTGCCGGGGTCGGCCGCAGCCGGAGCCGCGAGAGCGAGCGAGGCGGCGCTTACCGCAAGTATGAGTTTGTACATGGGGTATTCCTTCCGAGATGCAGTCATCTCTTAACCCCAACGCATGAACCTTAGCTGTTGTTCCCGAGGTTCGTAGAAAGCCTTGTCAGCTTTCCCCAACATTCAAGACGTTCATGCCCGAACGTGACATTCCTTTAACCGAACGAACGCAGCCTCAGGGTCGACCAAACCTCTCGGTTCATCCAGAAGTGAATGCCTTAGTCTCCGCCGCCAGCTTCTCCAGCAACGGCGCCACCGGCAACCCATGCGCCTGCAACCCATCCACAATCTTCCCCAGCCCCTCATGGTCGGCCCAGTGCATGATCCCGCCGGTCCAGACCGGCCAGCCATAGCCGTTGAGCCAGACCAGATCGATGTCGCTGGCGCGCTGGGCCACGCCTTCTTCGAGGATCAGCGCGCCTTCGCTGACCATTGGGTAAAGCAGGCGTTCGAAGATTTCCTGCTTGCTGACCTCGCGCTGGGCCACGCCGCTCTTGCTGGCAAAGTCGGCGATGATTGCTTTGACCTCGTCCGAAGGTGAGCGGCTGCGGTCTTCGGCGTAATCGTAGAATCCTTTGCCGGTCTTCTGGCCCCAGCGGCCCACGGCGCAGAGCGCTTCTCGGATCGTGGTGACTTTGCTGGGATCGCGGTGCCAGCCGATGTCGAGGCCAGCGAGGTCGCCCATCTGGAACGGGCCCATCGGGAAGCCGAAATCGAGCAGGACCTGATCGATATCGTAATAGGCCGCGCCTTCCATCAACAGCGCGTTGGCCTGTTCCTGCCGTTTGGACAGCATCCGGTTGCCGATGAAGCCGTGGCAGACGCCCGAGACGACCGGTACTTTGCGGATCTTTCCGGCTAGCGCCAT
>VFKS01000114.1 GCA_009885425.1 Novosphingobium sp. | reverse complement strand
CCGCCGATTGCGCCGATGATCAGCCCAGTGGTGCCATCGCTGCGGCGGCAGTAATAGCGACCATCCGAACCGCGATAGATCCGGTCCTGATTGGTCAGGCGGCGATCGGGGTAATAGAGGTTGGGCTGGTAATTGCCGTAGCGCGGATCGAACCGGTTGTAGTCATAACGCTTGTAATCCTGCTAGGCGGCGCGCTTTCGCTGCCCAAGGTGACGGCCGTTATCCCGGTGGGGGCGCCGCTGGTTGGCATGGTCCCGGTTATCATCCCGATTGGCATGGCGCTGATTGGCCCGGCGATCCTCGTCGCGTTGCTGCTCTGACCAGTTCCGGTCGGGCTTTGCCATGACAGGCGCGGCTGTCACGGTGAGTGTTGCGAGCATAGCGCCCAGAAACAGTTTCTTCATGTTCAATCTCCTTGTGAAGGGAGAGGAGCGCCTGCATGCTTTGGGCTCACTGACTTGAAAATCAAATTTTCGCTGATGCGGCAATCAGGTCTCGGTGCGGTGCTGGTGCTGGTCGATCGAAGCCCGCCAATATCCGACCAGGAACATCGTTACAGTCAGCACCACCGGCCCCAGGATCAACCCCGGCACGCCGAATACGATCAGTCCGCCGACCAGTGCGATGAATGTCGGAACAGTGTGCATTTTCATGCGATTGCCGACCAGAATCGGGTAGATCAGGTTATCGATGCCGCCAACCACGATGGTTCCCCACAGGATCAGGATCAGCGCCTGACCTTCGTGCCCGGTCATCAGCAGGAAGATCGCCGCCGGGATCCAGATGATGAACGCGCCGAGCACCGGGATGATCGCCAGCAGGCCCATGACGATGCCCCACAACAGCGGTGTCGGCAGCCCCAGCCACCAGAACATCAAACCGCCGAGCCAGCCCTGGATCATGGCCACCACCAGCGTGCCATAGACCGTCGCGCGGATAGTGCCGGCTACCCGCGCAGTCAGCGCGATCATGTCGGATTTGCCCAGCGGAGACAGCACCGCCACTGCCGCCAGTGCTTGGCGCCGGTCACGCAGGAAGTAGAACAGAAAATAGAAGGTGATGAGCACACCGACCAGCTGGGCGCCCGAACCCTGAACCAGCGAAGTCGCGGAGCCGGTCAGCCAGGCGATGGCCGTTTCGGCGGTCCGCGGCAGATTGATCTGCGCTTCGATCCAGGCCGCCGCTGAGGCAAGGCCGGAGTGATCGGCAATCATGATTCGCCACGCGCCGCTGTTGGCGCTGTCGGACAGCAGCCGCGCAGCACTCGTGGCCTCTGCCAGTAGTCGTTCACCGACGAACAGCACCGGGCCAATCACCACAATCGCCGTTGCGACGACCGTCAGTGCGGCGGCCGCACCGGCGTGCTTGACCCGAATTTCGATCCTGCGGTGGAGTGGCAGTACAATTACAGCCAGAGCGATTGCCGAGGTCAGCGGACCAAGGAATGGCGCGGTGATCAGCCAGGACAGGAACAGTCCCAGCACGGTAACTGCGATCAGGCCGATCAAATGCAGCCAGCGCTGGGTGCGGATGTGGTTTTCCATTAGCTTATCCGAATGGCCCGGGCGCTCTTCATCAGCGCGCCCGGGCCATGTGGTTCATCGTTTTCGCGGGGCTGTTTAGCCCGCGCGGTACTGCCGGTTCAGCGAGCCGAACCGCGGCGTATGAAGTTGACGATGGCAAGAAGCACGATCGCGCCGAGGAACGAAACGAACAGCGACTTGATATCAAATGCGCCTGACGTGATCGGTGCCCCGCCCAGAAACGGCGTGAGCAGATAGCCCGCCAGAATGGAACCGACAACGCCAACAACCACGTTCATGAGGATCCCTTGCTGGCCGTCCGTACGCATGACCAGACTGGCAAGCCAGCCAATGACGCCGCCAACGATAAGCATGATGATAAGGTTCATTTTCCGTCTCCTGTTTAGGTAGCGGGAACAACCGCTGGCGCGGCATTTGGTTCCATTGTGATCGGCTCCGCCTCATTCATCGCCGCTGCGGCAGCCGTCAGATTGGCGTTGGCAAAGTCCCAGTTGGCGAGGTGATCGAGGAAGGCCGCGACATATTCGGCGCGCCGGTTGTTATAATCGAGGTAATAGGCGTGCTCCCACAGATCGCAGCACAACAGCGCAAAGCGCCCATGCACCGCCGGCAGGTCAGCATCATGGGTGGCAACAATCCCGACCACGCCATCCGTTGCGACCAGCCAGACCCATCCCGAGCCGAAGTGCGCCGCCGCTGCCGCACTGAACGCCTCCGCAAAGGCCTCACCATCGCCGATATCATGCTCGATCAGAACCTTGAGATCGCCATCCGGCAGCCCTCCACCGCCCGGCTTCATTGATTTCCAGAAGAAATCATGGTTCCAGCTCTGGGCGGCATTGTTGAAGATCGTGCTGTGGGCGGGATCGCCGTGGGTTTGCTTGATCACCTCGTCCAGAGACAGCCCGGCCAGAGCGCTATCAGCCAGCAGCTTGTTGAGTGTATCGACGTAGCCCTTGTGGTGCTTGCCGTGATGCAGCGCCAGCGTTTGCGCGGAGATATGCGGTTCGAGCGCATCGGCTGCATAGGGCAGGCGGGGAAGCGTAAACATCGGGAAAACTCCTGTCATCAGGCTCTAGATTGGAGAAACCCCGAAATACTTCAGCACGCCAAGCACCAGCAGCAGCACCGCAATTGCCACGATGGTGTTAGCGACGTCGAAGCTGCTCTTGGTGGTGATAATTTTTTCGTCTTTGTTGAGATCGGTCATGCCATAACCTCTTGAATGGGCAGGAGTCACAGAGTTCTGATTTCCGATCTAGTTGATTACCTCATCGCCGCCCTTGCCAACCGATTCGATGTCTCGTCCGACACCTTTGACGGTGTTGCAGGCGCTAGCGGAGAGGGCGATGCTGGCCGCAGCAACAGTAAGCAGAACTTTCTTGATCATTGGAACTTCCTTCCAGGTAGCAGTCCGAACGCGGTCCGATCTGCATGATACTGGGTAAACCCGATGCCCGGCGCGATGTTCCATCAGGGTATGTCGAAAGCGAGGATCGGCGCGGATTCAGAAGCTGAATTCAGCAACATCGGCCCAAGCTGTGGCGATTAACGTCGCCATTGCCGGCAAGACCACTCTCACTGCCGACCGCCAACGCGGACGCGAGATCAATCGGTGGTTGCCGAGACTTCCACGATACGAGCGTATTTCTGGTCAGACAGGGATGCCGTGAAACAAGGCTCTGGCGGAGAGGGTGGGATTCGAACCCACGGTACGGTTACCCGTACACTGCATTTCGAGTGCAGCGCATTCGACCTCTCTGCCACCTCTCCGCAGAAAT
>VFKS01000456.1 GCA_009885425.1 Novosphingobium sp. | reverse complement strand
GGGTAGTCCTGCGGCCAAGGCGTAGCGCGCGAACCCGCGCTCGCCGGGGGCAGGGCGGGCTTGCCAAGGCGGGCCCGCCCAACGCTTTTAGAAGGTTGCATGGCGGAAGGAAGTCTGGAGCGGGTAGCGGGAATCGAACCCGCATAGCCAGCTTGGAAGGCTGGTGCTTTACCACTAAGCTATACCCGCGAGCGCCAGAAGGCGTGCGACCGCCCTATGCGTCAGAGCTGGGCCGTGGTCAATCCGCAGCGCCCAACCTACAGTAAATACTGCTTTACCTTAGTAAAATGCAAGAGCAGCTTCTCCTCCGCCGCGAGGCCGGCGCAAGAAGATGGAGGGGACAATGCCCGATACAAGAGCCCTGTGGGCAGAGACTTTCGGAACATTCTGGCTGGTTTTTGGCGGCTGCGGCAGCACGGTGTTTGCCGCTGCTTTTCCAACATTGGGAATTGGTTATGCCGGGGTCAGTCTGGCCTTTGGCCTGACCGTGCTGACCATGGCCTATGCCGTGGGGCATATTTCTGGCGGGCATTTCAATCCGGCGGTGACCGTCGGGCTGTGGGCCGGCGGACGGTTCGCGCAGAGGGATGTGCTGCCCTATATTATCGCACAAGTGGTCGGCGCGATTATCGCAGCGTTTACGCTATATTGGCTGCTAACGGGCCAACCCGGGTGGGAGCTGGGGGCTGGGAAGCTCGCCAGCAATGGCTTTGACGGCGCATCGCCCGGCAAGTTCGGCATGGGCGCAGCCTTTGTCACCGAAGTGCTGCTGACTGCGATGCTCCTGATGATCATCATGGGATCGACCCACAAGCTGGCCGCAGCCGGTGCCGCCCCGATCGCGATCGGCCTGGCGCTGACCCTGATCCACCTGATCTCGATCCCGATCACCAACACCTCGGTCAACCCAGCCCGCAGCACCGGCCCGGCGCTGGTCGAAGGCGGCGTGGCCTTGCAGCAACTGTGGCTGTTCTGGCTGGCGCCGATGATCGGCGGCGTGCTCGGCGGGATCGGCTATCGGACCTTGCTGGCCGACAACGACTGACCGCAATGGCCACAAAAGAAAAGGCCCCGGCACTTTACGGTGCCGAGGCCTTTTTCTTGTCTGCGGCAGATCAGCCTCAGTGGCCCTTCTTTTCCGCCCAGATGTTGCGGTAGGACATATAGCCGAGCACCGTCGCGAAGATCATGAACAGCAGCCAGACGAACCCGGTCTGATGACGCTTTTCAAGCTCCGGCTCGGCCGTCCAGACCAGGAAGGCGGATACGTCCTGGGCCATCTGGTCCTTGGTCGCCTTGGTCCCGTCCGAATAGGTGACCAAATCGTCCGACGCCAGCGGCGCTGCCATCGCGATGTTGAGGTTCGCGAAATACGGGTTGTAATGCATATTCGCGCCGGTCTTGGAATCCGGGAACTTCTTGACCAGTTCCGCCGGCTGGCTGGCCTCATAGCCCGTCAGCAGCGAATAGATATAGGCCGCGCCGCCTTCCCGGGCCTTGGTGATCAGCGACAGGTCTGGCGGATTGCCAACCCCGGCATAGACCACCGGCGGGAACTTGTCGGCGGGCAGGCCGGGCCGATCCTTGACTTCACCAGTCAAGGGGTCCTTGGCGGCAATGGTTGCCTTGGCGGCAATCGCCTTCACTTCAGCTTCGTTGTAGCCCAGCTTTTCAAGATCGCGATAGGCGACCTGCTTGATCGCGTGGCACGAAGCGCAAACGCCCTGATAAACTGCGAAGCCGCGCTGCAACTGGGCTTCGTCAAACTTGCCGAACGGGCCATCGCTGGCCAGCTTCAGCGGCTTGAGGTCATGCTTCACAAACAGCTTTTCAGCGGTCTTGGCCGGGGGTTCGCTGATGTAGCTCACCAGCCCGGTGCCAAAGCCGAGCAGCAAGGCCAGCGAGAAAAACGCGCCGACTGCGAGAGAGATGATGCGGATCATGGTGTCTCTAGTCCCTCTCTAGGAGTTCAGCCCTGGCCGCCCAGCGCAGCCTTGTTATCGTTGCCGAGGACAGCCTCGGTAATCGAAAACGGCAGCGGATCGGGGCGCTCGATCGAGGAGACGATCGGGACGATGATCAGGAAGTGAGCGAAGTAGTACAGCGTCGCGAGCTGGCTCAGCATCACATAGGGTTCTTCAGCCGGAGCGCCGCCGCAGTAGAACAGCACCAGCATCGCTGGGACCAGCCCGAACCAGAAGAACTTGCGGTACATCGGGCGATAATTCGCCGAACGAACCGGCGATTTGTCGAGCCAGGGCAGGAAGAACCACACCAGGATCGCCGAGAACATCGCCAATACGCCCATCAGCTTAGCCGGGACGATCAGGAAATCGACCGTGAAGGCCCGCAGGATCGCGTAGAACGGCCAGTAGTACCATTCGGGAACGATATGCGCCGGGGTCTGCATCGGGTTGGCCGGGATGTAGTTATCCGGGTGGCCCAGCGCGTTTGGCATGAAGAACACGAACAGGCTGAAAATCACCATGAACAGACCAACCGTCCAGCCATCCTTGCCGACGTAGTAAGGGTAGAACGGCACTGTATCGCTCTTGTCCTTCACATCGACGCCCGTCGGGTTCGAAGAGCCGGGGATGTGCAGCGCCCAGACGTGGAGGATAACCACGCCCAGGATCACGAACGGCAGCAGGAAGTGCAGCGAGAAGAACCGGTTAAGCGTGGCGTTATCGGGTGAATAGCCGCCCAGCAGCCATTCGCGGAAGCCCTCGCCGACCAGCGGGATCGCCGAGAACAGCCCGGTGATCACTTGCGCGCCCCAGAACGACATCTGGCCCCACGGCAGAACATAGCCCATGAACGCAGTCGCCATCATCAACAGGAAGATGACGACGCCCAGCAGCCAGATCATTTCGCGCGGAGCCTTGTACGATCCGTAGTAGAACCCGCGGAAGATGTGCAGATAGATCACCGCAAAGAACGCCGAAGCGCCATTCGCGTGGGTATAGCGCATCAGCCAGCCCCAGTTGACGTCGCGCATGATGTGCTCGGTCGAATCAAACGCCAGCCGGGCATCGCCGGCATAATGCATCGCCAGAACAATACCGGTGATGATCTGGATGATCAGGCACAGCCCGGCCAGGAACCCGAAATTCCAGAAATAATTGAGGTTGCGCGGTACTTCATAGCCGCCGCCGACTGCGTTGTAGACGAGCCGGGGAAGCGGAAGCTTCTCGTCCATCCACACCATCGCGGGGTGGCTCGGCTTGTATTCATTTGCCCAAGGGAAGCTCATGTTCTGTTACCTCAGCCGATCGTGACGACAGTGTCGGAGGTGAATTTGTACTCCGGTACCTGCAGGTTCTTCGGGGCCGGGCCCTTACGGATGCGCGCGGCGGTATCGTAGTGTGAACCGTGGCAAGGGCAGAAATACCCGCCGAACTCACCCTTCACTTCACCCGTAGCGGCACCAGAGGGAACGCAACCCAGATGGGTACACACACCCATCGTGATCAGCCAGTTCTCATGGCCTTCCTTGGTTCGTTCCTTCAGCGTCTGGGGATCGCGCAGGCTGCCCACATCAACCTTGTTCGCTTCTTCAATCTCAACCGCGGTCAGGTTGCGAATGAACAGCGGCTGCTTGCGGAACACCGCCTTGATCGCCTGACCGGGCTGAACCGCGCTGATATCAACCTCAGCCGTACCCTGCGCCAGCACGTCGGCCGAAGGGGCCATCTGGCTGATCAGCGGATAGAGCACCGCAGCCCCGCCAGCGCCGGCTGCGCTGACCGCTGCGATATTGATGAAATCGCGCCGCCGCACTCCTTCGCCGCCCGGTGCGGCCGGAGTGTCGATGCCAGCATCATATGCCATGGTCGAACCGATCCTGTTGTTGTGGCCGCCCCGGCAGGTGCACTGCACCCAACTGAAACGACCCCCTTAAATCCCGGCTTTGGAAAGCCCCTTGCGAGGCCCCTATGCCAACCGCCCGTGCGCTGCAAGATGCAGCCTGCCCAGTCGGTTTGGCGGGCCTGATAGACTCGATGCCGCGCCCTGCCAACTGCCAATTTGTGCATAGCTGTTGCACTTAGGGAAACTGGCTCAATCGAGCCCGATCAAGGACATTTGGCGGCCATAGTCAGGTTCTCCCCGATGGGTCGCGCGGCGGAAGGAAAAGAACTGCGAATCATCGGGATAGGTGTCCAGCCCAAGCCGCTCGACCGAGCAGATTCCGGCCTGCTCCAACCGTCCGGCAACGTAGCTTTCCAGGTCAAACTGCCAGTGATCGGAGCGCCCGGCGGCGAAAAACCGGGCGTTGGCTTGGTCGTCGCCAAGCAGCCGCTGCTGGAACCCTGAATCGACCTCGTAACTTGGCTGGGCAATGCACGGGCCGATCGCGGCGACGATATCTCCGCGCCTGGCCCCTAGCGCTTCCATCGCGGCGATAGTGCTATCGGTCACTCCGGCAACCGCGCCTTTCCAACCAGCGTGAGCCGCACCAACCACTCCGGCCCGCCGGTCGGCCAGCAGCACCGGCGCGCAATCGGCGGTCAGGATGCCGAGCAGCGTGCCCGGTTGGTTGGTGACCAGCGCATCGGCATGGGGCCGGTCCGCCGTGCTCCAGTCCCCTGCCACCACGCAACTGGCACTATGGACCTGATAGACCGTAACGAGCCGCGCGCCGGGCAACACCGCTGCGACTGCGCGGGTCCGGTTTTCGGCCACCGCGGCATCGCCGGTGCCAAGCCCCAGGTTGAGCCCAGCCACGACGCCACAGGAAACCCCGCCGCGCCGACCGAGGAAGCCATGCGGCAGCCCTTGCAGCACTTCTGCGCGGTTGACTTCAACCGGCTCAACCAAGGCTTTTGCTCACCTGCTCGAAGGTGTCTTTCGACAGGCCCGGAGCGGCGACGATCCGCTCCAGTTCGGCCCGCATCAGTGCCGACCGGCCCGGCTCGATCCGCCGCCAGCGCCCCAGCGGAGCAACGAACCGTGCTGCCGTCTGGGCATTGAGCGGATCAAGCTTGAGAATCAGATCGGCGATCAGCCGGTAGCCTGCGCCGTCCACCGCATGGAACGCCCCGGCATTGACCGCCGCCGCCATATACAGCGCGCGGGCCCGGTTGGGGTTATTCAACATGAACTCTGGGTGGTTCGCCAGCGCACGAACATGATCGAGCACTGCCGGGTGGAGCGACCCCGCCTGAAGCGAAAACCACTTGTCGATCACCAGCGCGTTTCCGGCATAGCGGGTATGAAACTGCGCCAACTTTTCCGCCCGCTGCGGGGTTTCCAGGCCGCACAGCACCATCAGTGCGCCTTGCCGGTCGGTCATATTGTCGGCCCCATCAAACTGCGCGGCGGCCAACTGAGCGGCCAGATCGGGCACCCCGGCGGCAAGCAGGGCCAGCGCCTGAGTCTTGATCTTGCGGGCGCCCTTGGCGCTGGCAGACAAATCGTAAGGCACCGCGCTGGCGCGGGCATGAAGCCCAACCAGCTGATCTTGGAGTGCAGCGCCCAGCTGCGCTTTCAGTGCCTCACGCGCGGCCCGGATCGCCCCGGGATCAGCGGCGGCAAACTGTTCGGCCAAATAGGCCTCGCCCGGCAGGATCATCAACTCGCCGCGCATCAGATCATCGAGCGCAGGATCGGAAATGACCCTGGCCAGGGCATCGGCAATGGCGGCTGCACCGGCGGCAACATCGGCCCCGTTCAACGCCCCAACCAAATGCTGAACCTCCAGCTGCTGCAACGCTTCTTGGCGAGCAAAGGCATCGTCATCGTGCGCCGCCAGGAACACCAGATCAGCGCCGCTGGTATCCGCCGTGATCGTAACCGGCGCCGAAAAGCCGCGATTGATCGACAGCACCGGGCGCGCGGCAAAGCCGGGGAAGGAAAACTCCATCTCGGCCCGGTCGAGGACCACCAGTTGTTCGCCTTGGTGCTGACCAGTGACCGGATCGAACAACGCCAGCCCCAACGGGATCACCATTGGCAGTTTGTCGGCCTGCCCTGGCGTGGCGGGCACTTCCTGCCGCAAGCTCAGTGTCGCCACATCGCCGTCGTGGCCAAGCTGCGCGGTTACTCTGGGGGTCCCAGCCTGACTGTACCACAGCCGGAACTGGCCAAGGTCAACCCCCGCCCCATCCTCGATCGCGCTGACAAAATCTTCGCAAGTCGCCGCTTGGCCATCGTGGCGCTCAAAATACAGATCGGTGCCCGCGCGGAACCGATCGGCCCCCACCAAGGTCCGCATCATCCGGATGACTTCGGCGCCTTTGTTATAGACCGTCGAGGTGTAGAAGTTGGAGATCTCCTGATACGAATCGGGCCGGATCGGGTGCGCCAATGGCCCCGAGTCTTCAGGGAACTGGGCGCTGCGCAAGACCCGCACGTCCTCGATCCGCTTGACCGCAGCGCTGCCCATGTCCTGGCTGAACAGCTGATCACGCAGCACGGTGAAGCCTTCCTTCAGGCTCAGCTGGAACCAGTCGCGGCAGGTCACCCGGTTGCCCGACCAGTTGTGGAAGTATTCGTGCGCGACGACGCTTTCGATCC
>VFKS01000192.1 GCA_009885425.1 Novosphingobium sp. | reverse complement strand
GATTGCCGTGTCGGGCCTGCGCGAATTTCTGGGCGGGGCGCAAGTCTCGGTTCCGGTTAGTCACCTCGCCAAGTGGAAGACCACCTTCCAGATGGTTTGCCTGGGTGCGTTGATTCTGGGCCGGGCCTTGCCGGGATGGACGCTGATGGTGGCAGGGCTGGAGATGAACGTGCCGCACACCGTTGGCCTCACTACACTGTGGGCGGCAGCGGTGCTGACGGTGATTACCGGCTGGGATTACCTGCGGGTCGGCCTCAAGCACATGGATTGAGGGCTAACCCGCCCGCAATTCCTCAGCCAGCAACCGAAACTCCTCGCTGCGCGGCGAATTTTTACGCCAGACCAGTGCAATCTCACGGTTGGCGTTGCCGCTTTTGAGTGGGCGGGCGACGACGTTGGTGCCGTTCAGGATCCCGGCATCGATGGCCATTTCGGGCAGCATGGTCAGGCCCAGGCCATTGTCGACCATCTGAACCAGCGTGTGCAGGCTGGTGCCGATCATGGTGGCGCTGGCGCGCAGTTCGGGGCGGTTGCAGGCGGCGAGTGCATGGTCGCGCAAGCAGTGGCCGTCTTCGAGCAGCAGCAACCGGTTCTGGTCGATCAAATCGGGCGAAATCTCGGCCGGGGGATCGCGCGGATCGTCTTTGGGGAAGGCGACCCACAGCGCGTCGAGCTCGATTGTCTCCTGTTCCACCTCGCCAGTCGGGAAGGGCAGCGCCAGCAACACGCAGTCGCTGCGCCCATGGTGGAGCGATTCGATGGCCGCCGCGCTCGGTTCCTCACGCAGGAACAGCTTGAGTGCGGGGCGTTCGCTGCGCAGGCGCGGCAGCATCCGGGGCAGCAGGAACGGGGCAATGGTCGGGATCACACTCATCCGCACTTCGCCAGAAAGCGGCTGGCCGGTGCTCTGGACCATGTCGCTCAGCTCTTCTGCCTCGCGCAGCAGCCGGTGAGCCTTGGCGACCACAGCGTTGCCCAGAGGAGTGAACCGCAACGCGCGCTTGGTCCGTTCGACCAGCACGACATTCAGCAATTTCTCCAGATCGCGCAGGCCTGCCGAAAGTGTCGATTGCGAGACAAAGCAGGCGTCAGCGGCGCGGCCGAAGTGCCCGTGCTGATGCAGCGCAACCAGATATTGCAGCTGCTTCAGCGTGGGCAAATAGGAACTCACTCGGCGGCTGCGGGTTGATCGTCTGTTTCGGCGGCAACGGGCAGTTCCGCGTCTTCACCGGGTTCCGGCGCTTCGGGGTCCGGCACTTCAACGCGGGTCATCTTGAGCCGCCCTTTGACCACTGCAAAGGCCATCTTGCCCTCAACCAGCTCAAGCGCCTCGCGGCCGAACACTTCATAACGCCAGCCATTCAGCATCGGCAGCTCGCGGATCCCGGCGGCGAGCAGCTCCAGCTCGTCGCTGCGGGCCAGCAGCCGCGCCGCAACGTCAATCTCGCGGCTGCGGATCTTGAGCAGCAGCTTGAGCAGATCGGCGACCAGCGCGCCTTCCTTGCCCAGCGGCGCGCCGCGCGCCGTGCGCGGGGGCAATTCGGCTTCGGTCAGCGGTTTTGCAGCCTCAAGCGCAGCCATCATCCGGCGGCCAATCTCGTTATCTTTCCAGGCTGCGGAAAGTCCGCGCACCTTGGCCAGATCGGCCTGAACCTTAGGCGGGTGGGCGGCAATATCGGCGACGGTTTCATCGCGAGCAATCCGCCCGCGCGGAATGTTCTTGTCCTGGGCTTCGAGTTCGCGCCAGTGCGCCAAAGCCTTGAGCCGCCCCAGCATTGCCGGGTTGCGCCCGGGCGCCTTGATCCGCAGCCACGACAGATCGGGATCGTTCTTGTAATTGGCCGGATCGGCGAGCTTTTCCATTTCGATATTGAGCCAGACCCCGCGGCCGGTTTTGATCAGACGCTGAAGCAGCTTGGGGAAAATCTTGGCGAGGTGGGTGACGTCACCGATTGCATATTCGATCTGCCGCTCGGTCAGTGGACGGCGGCCCCAGTCGGTAAAGCGGGCGCCCTTGTCGACCGCGATCCCGAGCCATGATTCGACCAGATTGGAATAACCGATCTGCTCGCTTTGGCTGACCGCCATCATCGCGATCTGGGTGTCAAAGATCGGGTGCGGGGTCTTGCCGGTCAGGTTGTAGATGATTTCTACATCCTGCCCGCCGGCATGAAAGATCTTCAGCACGTCCTTATTGTCGACCAGCAGGTCGAGCAGCGGGGACATGTCGATGTCCTTGGCCAACGGATCGATCGCCGCAGCTTCGTTGCTGTCAGCGATCTGGATCAGGCACAGTTCGGGCCAGTAGGTGTTCTCGCGCATGAATTCGGTGTCGACGCACACGAAGTCTGCTTTGGAGAGCCGGGCGCAGAGGTCCGCAAGCTCTGCGGACGTCGTAATCAATGGATGTATTTTCATCGTTCTTTTCTGTAGGTGGGCCCGCGTGGACCCTTGGCTTGACAAAAGCGCGGGATTCGCCTGTTAGCCCGCGCTTTCGCCCCTGCAACAAAGTGGGCCGATTGGAAAGAGTTTCGATGCACATTTATCGTTCGCACACTTGCGGCGCGCTTAGCGCCAGCGACACTGGCCAAACGGTCCGCCTGTCTGGCTGGGTCCACCGCAAGCGCGATCACGGCGGCGTGTTGTTTGTCGATTTGCGCGATCATTATGGTCTGACCCAGATCGTCGCCGACGTGGACAGCCCCGCGCTGGCCATTCTGGAAGGGCTGCGGCTGGAATCGGTCGTCACCATCGAAGGCGATGTGAAGGCCCGCAGCGAAGCGACCGTGAACCCCAATCTGCCAACCGGCGCGATTGAGCTCTATGCCCGTGCTGCGACCGTGCTGAGCCGGGCCGAAGAGCTGCCGCTGCCGGTGGCGGGGGAACAGGAATACCCTGAGGACGTGCGGCTGCGCTATCGTTTCCTCGATCTGCGCCGCGAGACGCTTCACGCCAATATCGTCAAGCGCACCAAGATCATCTCCGACACCCGCCGCCGGATGGAAGCTATCGGCTTCACCGAATATTCGACCCCGATATTGACCGCCTCCAGCCCCGAAGGCGCGCGCGATTTTCTGGTGCCGAGCCGGATCCACCCAGGCAAGTTCTTTGCCCTGCCGCAGGCCCCGCAGCAATACAAGCAGCTGCTGATGGTCGCAGGCTTTGACCGCTATTTCCAGATTGCCCCGTGCTTCCGCGATGAAGACCCGCGGGCCGACCGGCTGCCGGGCGAGTTCTACCAGCTCGATTTGGAAATGAGCTTCGTGACCCAGGAAGAAGTCTGGGAGACGATGGAGCCAGTAATGGCGGGCGTATTCGAAACCTTTGCCGAGGGCAAAGCGGTGACCAAGGCGGGCGAATTTCCACGCGTTCCCTATGCCCAGTCGATGCTGGACTATGGCACTGACAAGCCTGATCTGCGCAACCCGCTGATCATCCGCGATGTAACGGGCGAGTTTGCCGCGTCAGGCTTTGGCCTGTTTGAAAAGATCGTGGGCAGCGGCGGGGTGGTCCGGTTGATCCCGGCGCCGAACACGGCCGAAAAGAGCCGCAAGTTCTTCGACGAGATGAACGAATGGGCCCGCAGCGAAGGCCATGCCGGCTTGGGCTATGCCACCCGCAAGGCAGGCGTGTTCGGCGGCCCCATTGCCAAGAACCACGGTGAGGAAAAGATGGCCGCGCTGTGGGATGCGCTGGGCCTTGGGCCTGATGATGGCGCGTTCTTTGCCGCTGGCAACGAATCGCAGGCCGCCAAGCTGGCGGGTCAGGCTCGGACCCGTACTGGCGAGCAGCTCGAACTGATCGATCTGAACGCTTTCAAGTTCTGCTGGATCATCGATTTTCCGTTCTACGAATGGGACGAGGACAACAAGAAAGTCGATTTCGCGCACAATCCGTTCTCGATGCCGCAGGGCGGGCTCGAGGCGCTGGAAACGCAGGATCCGCTGACGATCAAGGCCTATCAGTACGATATGGTCTGTAATGGTTATGAGCTGGCTTCAGGCTCGATCCGCAACCAGCATCCGGACCTGATGGTCAAGGCGTTCGAACTGACCGGCCTTACTCAGGCCGACGTCGAGGAGCGCTTTGGCGGGATGTACCGCGCGTTTCAGTATGGCGCGCCGCCGCATGGCGGGATGGCCGCTGGGGTCGACCGGATGGTGATGCTGCTGTGCGGGGTCCAGAACCTGCGCGAAATCACGCTGTTCCCGATGAACCAGCGCGCCGAAGACCTGCTGATGGGCGCGCCCTCGGCGCCAGAACCCAAGGCGCTGCGTGACCTGCACATCCGGGTGATCGAACCGCCCAAGCCGCAAGGTTGATTAAACTGATCAGCATTGCGAGAAACCCCCGGGCAGTCTTGTTCGGGGGTTTCTCGCAATGCGCCGCATTTGGCTTGCGTTGGTTGCTCTGCTTGCCGCTAATCCTGCGGTGCAGGCCGAAACGCTGCGGATTGCGGTCCGATCCCGGTCGCGCCGCCAGATTGTGGCACATGACGCAGATTGGGGGATTGGGGGCTCCATACGTAAGCAAATCATGCTGAATCGGTGCACCCCCTTGCCAGCGCGCGCGGGCTTGATTAGGGCGGCGTTCAACACAATTTAATCTGCCGTTCACGAAGGGAATCACCATGAGCGACACCGCCGACCGGGTTAAGAAGATCGTTGTCGAGCATCTCGGCGTAGAGGCTGACAAGGTTACTGAAGAAGCCAGCTTTATCGACGATCTGGGCGCTGATTCGCTCGACATCGTTGAGCTGGTGATGGCATTCGAGGAAGAGTTCGGCGTGGAAATCCCCGACGACGCGGCCGAGAAGATCAGCACCGTCACCGATGCGATCAAGTACATCGACGATCACAAGGCCTAATGCCTTTGGCTAACAGGCCGGATAACTTCGTCCTTTCGCCGTTTGGCGCGGATTGACGGCGATCATGGTCTTTGACAGGCTCAGCCCGCAAGGGGCTGGGCCTGTTGCAGTTTTTGGGTTTGGAGAAGTGCAATGCGGCGTGTCGTCGTAACTGGCCTCGGCCTCGTAACTCCGCTGGGCGGAGACGTTGAAACCACTTGGGCGAACCTGATCGCCGGCAAGAGCGGGGCGGGCAAGATCACCCGGTTCGATACGACCGAGCACAAGTGTCACATCGCCTGCGAAGTGAAGCCGGCCGATCACCCCTATGGTTTTGATCCGGGCAAGCGAGTCGATCACAAGGTCCAGCGCCAGGTCGATCCGTTCATCATTTACGGCATCGATGCCGCCGGACAGGCGCTCGAAGACGCTGGCCTGACCGAAATGGATCAGGATTTGAAGGAGCGCACCGGTTGCTCGATCGGTTCGGGAATCGGCGGATTGCCGGGGATCGAAAGCGAATCGATTGTCCTTTATGAAAAAGGCCCAAGCCGGGTTTCCCCGCATTTTGTCCACGGCCGCCTGATCAATCTGATCTCGGGCCAGGTCAGCATCAAGTACGGCCTGATGGGGCCAAACCACGCTGTCGTAACAGCCTGTTCCACCGGTGCCCATTCGATTGGCGATGCCGCGCGGATGATCAAGGATGGCGATGCTGACGTGATGCTGGCGGGCGGGGCAGAAGGCACCGTCAATCCGCTCGGTGTGGCTGGCTTTGCTCAGGCCCGCGCGCTCAATTGCAGCTTCAATGATCGCCCCGAACAGGCCAGCCGTCCCTATGACAAGGACCGCGACGGGTTCGTGATGGGCGAAGGCGCTGGGGTGGTTGTGCTGGAAGAATACGAGCACGCCAAGGCCCGCGGCGCCAAGATCTATGCCGAAGTGGTCGGTTACGGCCTGTCGGGTGATGCCTATCACGTCACTGCGCCGCACCCTGAAGGCCGCGGCGCTGAACTCTCGATGCGGATGGCAATGCGCAAGGCTGGGATGGAGCCGGGCGATATCGATTATGTCAACGCCCACGGCACTTCGACCATGGCCGATACGATCGAACTGGGTGCAGTCAAGCGTGTGCTCGGCGATGATCTGAGCGGCGCTTCGATGAGCAGCACCAAGTCCGCAATCGGCCATCTGCTGGGCGGCGCGGGCGCGGTCGAGACGATCTTCTGCATCCTTGCGATCCGCGATCAGATCGTGCCGCCGACGCTCAATCTGGATAACCCGGACGAAGGCACCGAAGGCGTCGATCTGGTGCCAAAGGTGGCGAAGAAGCGAGTGGTTCGCGCCGCGCTCAACAATAGCTTCGGGTTCGGCGGAACCAATGCCAGTTTGATCGTCAAAGCGCTAGAAGACTAATGCTGGGCTCGCGCTGGGGGCGGACACCAATCTTTGCCGCGCTGGCGTTGTTTATGGGCGTCGCGGCGTGGTTTTTCGGCGGCTGGTATACTTCGGGGCCTCTTGGCAAAGATACCGCGTTTACGGTCCCCGATGGTTCGAGCCTGTCGAGCGTCGCGGCGAAGCTGGAAACCGATGGCATAATCGGCTCGGCCTCGGCGTTCAAACTGCGCGCACGGCTGATCGGCGCGGGCACTTCGATCAAGGCCGGTGAATTCCTGATTCCCAAAGGCGCGTCGATGTCGCGCGTGCTCTCGGTGATCGCTGGCGATGAGGTGCTGCGGCGGTTCGTAACGATTCCTGAGGGGATGCCATCGGTGATGGTCTATGACCGGCTGATGGCCAACCCCTGGCTGACGGGCAGTATCGAAGTCCCGGCGGAAGGCACGGTCCTGCCCGATACCTACGAGATTCAGCGCGGCGAAACCCGTCAGGATGTGCTGACCCGGATGCAATCGGGGATGAGCCGGGCTTTGGCCGAGGAATGGGAAAAACGCGGGCCCAATGCAGTGGTCAAAACGCCTCGGGAAGCGGTGATCCTAGCCTCGATCGTCGAGAAGGAAACCGGCAAGCCGAGCGAACGCAAGATGGTCGCCGGGCTCTATTCGAACCGGGTTCGTCAAGGCATGCTGCTGCAAGCCGATCCGACGATCATCTACCCGATCACCAAGGGTAAGCCGCTCGGCCGCCGGATCCGTCAGTCGGAAATCAACGCGGTCAACGATTACAACACCTATTCCATGACCGGCCTGCCGCGCGGGCCAATCACCAACCCGGGCCGCGCCTCGATCGCTGCCGTGCTCAATCCGGCCAGCACCGACGTGCTGTACATGGTGGCAGACGGCACCGGCGGCCACGCCTTTGCCAAGACCCTGCCAGAACACAATGCCAACGTCGAAAAATGGTATACCCTGCGCAAGGAGCGCGGCGACTTTTAGGGCCTAGTTGGCTGAAAGTCCTTCCCCGCTGGGGAAGGGTTGGGATGGGGGTTCCACGCTGGTGCCGAGCCCCCACCCCAACCCCTCCCCAATGGGTAGGGGCTTTTCAACTACTGACCAGTCATCGCTTCCATCGCCGGCAGATAGCGCGCCCCGACGATATCGGCGGCCCGGCTGGCCTGATCGATGTCCGCCAGTTGTTCCGGGCTAAGTACCAGCTCGGCTGCACCCAGGTTTTCCTCAAGCCGCGAGAGTTTGGTCGTGCCCGGGATCGGCACGATCCAATCGCGCTGCGCCAGCAGCCAAGCCAATGCAATCTGCGCTACCGTCGCCCCAATCGGTGCGGCAATCGCGCTCAGCACGTCCACCAATGCGGCATTGGCCGCCATCGCTTCTTGCTGAAAGCGCGGCAAGCGGGTGCGAAAATCGCCCTTTTCAAACACCGTTTCGGCGGTGATCGCTCCGGTCAGAAAGCCGCGCCCCAATGGGCTGTAAGGCACAAACCCGATGCCTAGTTCCTCCAGCACCGCCAAAATCTCGACCTCCGGTTCGCGCTGCCACAGCGAGTACTCGCTTTGCAGCGCCGTAACCGGCTGGACCGCATGAGCCCGGCGTATCGTTTGCGCTCCGGCTTCGGACAGACCGAAATGGACCACTTTGCCGGCCTGAATTAGCTCAGCCACCGTTCCAGCCACATCCTCGATCGGCACATCGGGATCGACCCGGTGCTGGTACAGCAGGTCAATCCGGTCAGTTCTGAGCCGTTTCAGCGAAGCATCCACCACCGTCCGGATATGGTCAGGCCGACTGTTGGTGCCGGGGCCGGTTGCAGGATCGCGGGTCAGATCAAACCCGAACTTGGTGGCGATAGTCACCTGATCGCGCAGCGGCTCCAGCGCTTCGCCGAGCAAGTCTTCGTTGGTGAACGGACCATAGACCTCGGCGCTGTCAAAGAACGTCACCCCGCGTTCCACGGCCTGCCGCAACAAGGCGATCATCAACGCCCGGTCAGGAGCCTCGCCATAAGCCCAGCTCATTCCCATGCAGCCCAGCCCAAGCGGGGAAACGGTCAGGCCGGATGTGCCCAGTTTGCGCGATTTCATGGTTGCGTCCTTCCTAGTTCGGCGATGTTAAAGCTGTTGGAAATTGGATCAAGCGCGGCTTGCAGTTGGGTTCAGGCCGCACCAATGAAGTTCACAAGGTATGATCCAATCAGCAACCCGACTATCACGACGATCGCGAGTTCACCGAAGGAAATTGCGGATTTCTGTGGGCTATTGCTACGCTTATCGT
Source organism: Novosphingobium sp. (assembly GCA_009885425.1). Classification (GTDB taxonomy): domain Bacteria; phylum Pseudomonadota; class Alphaproteobacteria; order Sphingomonadales; family Sphingomonadaceae; genus Novosphingobium. The sequence continues at coordinate 163 of VFKS01000192.1, read as the reverse complement.
TGCGTAACGGTCTGCTAGAACGCGGGCCTGCGGGCCTGCCGCGGGTGGGAATGGTGCTGGACCGCGCAGCAGCTTGCTCACGCCAGATAGCGTCAAGGTTTGACGGAATTCGCTGCCCGATCAGCGCAAAAAAGGCCTGAAGCGAAAGGTGTGAAACGCCGCG
>VFKS01000515.1 GCA_009885425.1 Novosphingobium sp. | reverse complement strand
GGCCCGCGCCCCGGATCGCCACCGAACGAGGAATATGCCCGCCGCCGTGAGGCGGAAACCGCCCGGATCAAGGCTGCCCGGCTCAAAGATCATGCCGCCGAAGGCTGGCGGCAGAAGTTCATCTACCCGGCTTTTGGCCGCATTTCGGGCCGGTTTGGCTCGCAGCGGATCTATAATGGCGTGCCGGGATCTTACCATTCGGGCATGGACATTGCCACCGGCACCAGCGGTACGCCGTTTGTCGCTCCAGCCGATGGGGTCGTGATCCTCGCGGCCGAAAGCTCGTTCAGCCTCGAAGGCCGGCTGCTGATGATCGACCACGGCATGGGGCTCAACAGCGCGTTCCTGCACTGCTCCAGCCACACGGTCAAAGAGGGCGATCTGGTCCGCCAGGGCCAGTTCATCGGCCGGATCGGAGCGACTGGCCGCGCCACCGGCCCGCACCTCCACTGGTCGCTGAAATGGCGCGAATCGCGGCTCGATCCGTTGCTGTTCGTGGGGCCCATGCGGTCTTGATTTGTGCGCCATTGACATCCGTCGATGGCTTGCAACACCGGCCCGCTACCCCGACCCGACCACCCGTTAAAGGTACCCTGTGGGTGGTCGGGTCGGGGGAGCGGGCCGGTGTTGCTCCCGCCGTCAGGCGGACAAGAGTCTCATTCGACGCGCCGCACCTTGATCGCGCGCTGGCCTGAGACGTTCATCTTATAGGTGCCAAGCGCGCCCTTGTAGATCTTGACCTTGTCACCCTTGGCCGGATCGAACACCGGGCGTTCATCGTCGATCTGTTCCCAGACCGAACCGTCCGCTAAGGTGATCCGCCAGGCCCCATAACCGAAGGTCCGGGCCGAGGCGACGACACCTTCGATCGATTTGATCTCGTCCTTGTCGTCGTCACCGCCGCCAAACAGTTTGAGGCTGGGCAGCCTGAACCCGAACAGCCCGCGCTGGGCCTCTTTGACAGTCGCTCGGTCGGATACCACCAGCTCGCCGCTGGCGGCGGCCTGTTCCAGCTTGCCCACGCGTTCGTCATAACAGGCCAGCCGTGCGGCCGGATCGGCGATTTCCTTGCACTGGACCAGATCCTTGTAGGCTTGCGGCGCAGGTGGCGGAGCCTTGTCTTTGGCGGAGGCGACGTCGGTTCCCGTCAAAGCCAGGGCGGCAGCGGCAAGAAAAAGGCTGGGGCGCATTGTTAACTCCTCCGGCCCAGCTGCCCGTTCGGGCTTTATCCAACCGGGCCTTGGCGCGGTTAATAGGGTAAACGGAGGTAGCGCACCACTGTGACTTAATGGTGACAGTGCCGCCCAAACCGACGCGAATCCGCCCTTCATCGCTTTACATGGTGCAGGCGCAGCGCCACGAGGGCAACATCGGGTAGAAATGGGTCGTCACGCGCCTCAGATCTCCCTGTTCGCTCGCTGGGTTCGCCTGGCATCCAGAACAACAAGGGACTGGAAACACATGAAAAGCTTGCTCAAACTCGCATCTGCACCCGCAGTGCTCGGTTTTGCGCTCATCGCGCTGCCGGCCTATGCCCAGGATGCGGCAGACGAAGAAGATGGTGCCACCATCGTCGTCACCGGTTCGCGTCTTGCCTCGCCAAACCTCGATTCGGCCAGCCCGGTTACCGTGGTTTCGGCTGAAGAAATCAAGAACACCGGCACCACCCGCGTGGAAGATCTGGTGAATTCGCTCCCGCAGGTCTTCGCCGGCCAGGGTTCGAACTATTCGAACGGCTCGTCGGGTACCGCCACGCTCAACCTGCGGGGCCTCGGCTCGGAACGTAACCTGGTGCTGGTCAACGGCCGCCGCCTTACCCCTGGCGATCCCAGCACTTCGGCTGCTGACATCAACGTGATCCCGGGCGCCATGGTCAAGCGCGTCGACGTGCTGACCGGTGGTGCTTCGTCGGTTTACGGTGCTGACGCCGTTTCGGGCGTGATCAACTTCGTGATGGATACCAAGTTCGAAGGTTTCCGCGTTGACGGCCAGTACAGCTTCTACAACCACAACAATGACATCGGTTCGCAGGTCACCAACGCGCTCACGGCACGCAACTTTGCGATCCCGCGCGGCATGGTGACTGACGGCGGCACGGTTGACGCCACTGTCGCATTCGGCACCAGCTTCGACGATGGCCGCGGCCACATCAGCGCCTATGCCGGTTACCGTAAGGTCAACGCCGTGCTGCAGCGCGACCGTGACTATTCGGCTTGCGCGCTGACTCCGCGCTCCACCGCTCAGGTCGCTGCCAACGGCGCGCTGTTCACTTGCGGCGGTTCGCTCACCTCGGCCAACGGCACAGTGTTTGACGGCTCCTCGTCGACCTACCAGATTGGCGCCGGCCGCACGCTTACCCCGGGCTTTACGCGTTATAACTTCGGCCCGCTGAACTACTTCCAGCGTCCGGACGAACGCTACACTGCGGGCGTGTTTGCCGAGTACGAAATCAGCGATTCGCTGAAGCCGTACATGGAATTCATGTTCATGGACGATCGCACCCTGGCTCAGATCGCCCCTTCGGGTGACTTTGGCAACACGCTGTCGATCAACTGCGACAACCCGCTGTTGGGTGCTTCGCAGTCGGCAATCCTCTGCGCTCCCAGCAACCTGCTTTCGGATCCGTCAGACCCGTTCGCCACGGTTGGCAACTCGGGCGGAACGCCGATAGTCTTCACCGACGCACTGGGCAACAACTACAACAAGGGCTTCGCTCAGATCCTGCGCCGTAACGTCGAAGGCGGGGGCCGCGTCAGCGACCTTCAGCACACTTCGTATCGCGGCGTGTTGGGCATGAAGGGTGACCTGTCGAGCGCTTGGTCGTATGATGCGTTCTATCAGTATGGCCGCACCAACTACAGCCAGGTCTACAAGAACGACTTCTCGGTCACGCGGATCACCCGCGCGCTCGACGTTGTCGATAATCCGAACGTAGCCGGGATCAACCCGGTTTGCCGCTCGGTTCTGGATGGCACCGATCCGGCCTGCGTTCCCTGGGATATCTGGGGTACCGGTACGGTCACGCCAGCAGCTTTGGCCTATGTCCAGGTTCCCGGCATCGCCAAGGGGATCAACACCGAACAGATCGTCAGCGGCGCGCTGACCGGTGATCTTGGCGCCTATGGCATCAAGAGCCCGATGGCCAAGGATGGCTTCGCCATCGCAATCGGTGCCGAATACCGCAAGGAAACGCTGGACTTCGTGACCGACGTTTCGTTCCAGACCGGCGACCTTGCTGGTCAGGGTGCACCGACCCCGTCAGTAGCGGGTCAGTTTGACGTCAAGGAAGTGTTCGCCGAATTGCGCGCACCGCTGATCCAGGAAGGCCTCGTCTACGACTTGACCTTTACCGGCGGTTATCGTCACTCGTCGTACAGCGTCAACGGTGGCAGCTCGTTCAAGACTGACACCTACAAGATCGAAGGCGAATTCGCCCCGATCCGCGACATCCGCTTCCGCGGTGGATACAACCGCGCCGTTCGCGCACCGACCCTGCAGGACTTGTTTGCCCCGCAGATCGTCGGCCTCGACGGTTCGGACGATCCGTGCACCGATCACCCGATTGCGGCATCCGAAGCAGGCTGTCTGGCGCAGGGTCTGGTCGTTGGTCAGGTCGTTGTTTCCAACCCGGCCAACCAGTACAACGGTCTGGGCGGCGGCAACCCCAACCTGAACCCCGAAATCGCTGACACCTACACCGCTGGTGTAGTCCTGCAGCCTGGCTTCCTGCCCGGCTTCTCGATGAGCGTCGACTGGTTCAACATCAAGATCGAGAACGCGATCCAGGGCATCGGGGCTGACACTATCGTCACCCAGTGCACGAACACCGCCGATCCGTTCTTCTGCAGCCTGATCAAGCGTGACTCGACCGGTTCGCTCTGGCGTTCAAGCGGCGGTTACGTGATCAATCTGCCGCAGAACATCGGTTATGCGCAGACCAAGGGCATCGACGTCTCGGCTGCTTACAGCCGTCAGGTTGGCGGTCTTGGCCGGATGAACGTCAGCTTTGTCGGCACTTGGCTGGACGAACTGGTGACCTTCGACGGCATCACCGTCCCGGTTGACTGCGTGGGCTACCACGGTGGTCTGTGCGGTACGCCGAACCCGAAGTGGCGCCACCAGATGCGCGTCGGCCTCGATACCAAGATGGGTATCGGTGTGTCGGTTCGCTGGCGCTATTTCGACGGTGTCGCTCAGGATCGCACCAGCTCGAACCCGAACCTCTCGGGTACGAGCCAGCCGGCCAATCTGAAGATCCCGGCAGTCAGCTACTTCGATCTCACGCTGACGGCTGATGTGGGCGATAACTTCAAGTTCCGCCTCGGTGCCAACAACCTGCTCGACAAGACCCCGCCGATCGTTTCGGGCGCGGCTTGCCCTGCTGGTCCGTGCAACGGCAACACCTGGGCGCAGGTTTACGACTCGATCGGTCGTTACGTTTACGCCGGTGTGACGCTCGACTTCTAAGTCGCGCATCACCAAGTGAAGCAAACACGGTGGCGGGTTCCCTCGGGAGCCCGCCACTTTGTTTTTGGCCGTAGCCGTTCTGGCGGTTAAGGCTGAACCATGATCTCGCCCCAAGCCGCCCTGACCACCCTGCACACCGTCCCATCCGGTAACCCCGCAGCGCTGATCAAGGCCGTTAGCGAAGCGCTGAAGCACGGCCACGCCGCTGCAGCCGAGCCGCTGCTCGCCGCTGCAACTGCTGCCGCCCCTGGGAACGCGCAGCTGTGGCAGTTCCTCGGTCTCGCGCGCCGCGAACTGCAGGATAGCGACGGGGCCCACACCGCTTTCACCCGCGCCGCCAGTCTGATCCCCGGCGATCCGTTGATCGCCCACAGCCAGGCCCGCACCGCGCTCGAGGCTGGCTATCCCGCCGTCCCGCTGTTCAACCGCGCCCGCCTGCTCGCACCCAGCGATGGCAGCGTTGTGCTGGGCCGCTGCGCCGCGCTGTTTGCCGCCGGAGAGGGAGAGGCCGCTTGCGACCAGCTCGCAAACCTGCTCGGCGCAAGCCCCGGCTGGAGCGAAGGCCACCTCGCCTACGCCCGCCTCTCAGCCCAGGTTCGCCCCGGCCAGCCAATCGATTCCACCCTGCGCGCCGCCTTGAAACAGCACCCGGCTGCGGGCGGGCTGTGGAGCCTGCTGTTTCAGGTCTGGATCGAGGCCCGTGATTACGCCCGCGCGCTGCTCGCCGTCGAACAAGCCCGCACCGCGCTGGGGCCGGACCCCGAACTCGATCGGATCGCGGCGGTCTGCCTGACCGAGCTTGGCGAAGCAGCGTCGGCTCAGGCCTTGTTTGACAAACTGCCCTTCCCCACTGATGGCGAAGCGGCGACCTGGCCGATCCGCAACTACCTCCGTCTTGGTCGCTATGACGAAGCCCGACTGCTGTCCGAGCAGGACTATACTGGGCGCAACGAAGCCGCCCTGTGGCCTTACCGCGCGCTGATCTGGCGGTTGCTCGACGATCCCCGCTGGCAATGGCTCGAAGGCGACGAACGGCTGATCGGGACGTTTGATATCGCCGCAGATGTGGGCCCGCTTAATCAATTGGCGGAAGTGCTGCGCAGCCTCCATGCGGCCAAGGCCCAGCCGCTCGACCAATCGGTGCGCGGCGGAACGCAAACTGACGGTAACCTGCTCGCCAGAGCTGAACCGGAAATCCGCCGCCTCCGCGCCGCCTTGCTCGAGGCGGTCCGCAACCATGTCCACCAGCTACCACCACCCGATCCGGCGCATCCGATGCTGCTGGCTCAGCGCGAGTCATTGCAGGTCGCCGGCTCATGGTCGGTCCGGCTCACTGACAAGGGCTTTCATGCCGATCATGTCCATTGTCAGGGCTGGATCAGCTCGGCCTTTTATGTTGCCGTTCCCGAACCCGCGCCTAACGCTGCACAGGAGGCTGGCTGGCTCGCCTTTGGCGAATGTCGCGACGTTTTGCCCGATCTAGCCGCGTTTCGCACGGTCGAGCCCGTCCCCGGAAAACTCGTGCTATTTCCGTCAATCCTGTGGCATGGGACGCGCCCCTTTGATAGCGGTGAACGAATGACAGTCGCCTTCGACATTGCCCGGCCGCCACAAGCATGACCGACCTGCAAACCACCCTGCGAACCGCTGCCGAAGCCTTGCGCCGCCGCGACTTTGACGCAGCTCACGCGATCTCAAGCGCGGCATTGGCACAAGCTCCGGCCGAACCAGCGCTGCTTGGCATCACCGCGCTGGCCTTGCTCCAGCTAGACCGGCGGGATGAAGCGATCCCGCTGCTACGCCGCCAGTTGGCGGTTACCCCGCAGGACAGAGCCGCGCGGTTCAACCTCGCCACCCTGCTGACCGCCAGCGGCGACGCTGCCGAAGCAAAAGCCTTGGTGTCGGATCACGGCGGCCATCCCGGCCTCGCCCGGCTGGCTGGCTACTTCCACCAGCAGGAGGGGGCGATTGATCAAGCCGCCGCCGCCTATCGCACCGCGATCGAGGCGGCCCCGCAGGATTGGGAAAGCTGGAACAACCTAGGCAATGCGCTGTCCGATCTGGGCGATTCATCGGGAGCGATCAGCGCCTTTGAAAACGCCATCAACCGGATCCCGCCGCCGGGACTGCCCGAACTGTTTCTCAATCTCAACCAGTCGTTGAGCGCAATAACCGACCGAGAAAAACGGCTGCACACCGCAGAGGAGGCCGCACGGCGCTTTCCCGATCATCACGCCGTGCGGATCGAGCTGGGCTTGGCACAGGCCGCCGCCGGGCACCGCGATCTGGCCGAACAAACCCTGCGCCTTGCTGCAGCAGCCGAAGATCATTTTGGCGAAGCGCGACTGGAACTCGGCCTGCTGCTCGAAAACGACAACCGGCTCGATGAACTCGATGCCCACATTGCCGAGTGCGAAGCGCTCGATCCCCGGCCCGAACTTGCTTTCCTGAAGGCCTGGAGCTTGCGCCGCCGCGACCGGTTTGAAGAAGCGGAGCAAGAAGCGCGCCGGATTCCCGATACGATCAATCCGATCCGCACCGCGCAGGTTCGCGCCGAAGTCGCCGAGCGGCTCGGCCAGACCGATGAGGCCTTTCGCCAGTTCACTCAGATGAACGCTGGATCGCGCCTGGCCCATCCGCCTGCGCCCGGGCTCAACTACCGCGAGACCATCGCCGCCCAGACCGCGGCAATGTCTGCGCCACTGGCGCCGGCTCCCGCCGCTTCGGGCGCTCCACAAAACCCGGTGTTCATCGTCGGCTCGCCGCGTTCGGGCACCACTCTGCTCGATACGCTTCTGACGGCCTTGCCCGAGGTGCAGGTGTTTGAAGAGCAGCCGACGTTATCGACTGTCGAGCACGAATTTCCCGGGCTGGAGAGCGAAGCCGATCCGGCCCGCGTCGCCGCGGCCAGGGCCCGCTATTTCGAGATTGCCGCCTCGCTACAGGGCGGCGCCAACGGCCGCCGCGTGGTCGACAAGATGCCGCTGCACATGACCCATATGCCGGTCATTCACCGCCTGTTTCCGAATGCGGATATTGTGCTGGTCGAACGCCACCCGGCGGATGCTGTGCTGAGCTGCTTCATGGCCAATTTCTCGCCCAATTTCGCCATGCAAAGCTACACCGACCTGACTGAGGCGGCGCGGACTTATGCGGCGGTGTTCGAAAACTTCGCGCGTGCGCGCGAGCTGCTGCCGCTGCGGGTGCATGAAGTCCGCTACGAACGGATGATCGCTGATCTCGAGGGCGAAATGCGCCCCTTGCTCGAATTTCTCGGTTTGCCATGGCGCGAAGCAGTGCTCGACAATCAGGGCAGCGCCGCCAAGCGCGCGACAGTGCGTACCGCCAGCTATGCCCAGATCGGTGAGCCGCTGTACCAGCGCGCGGTTGGCCGGTGGGAGCGGTACGCCGAACATCTGGAGCCGGTCATGCCGGTGCTGCAGCCGTGGATCTCCCGGCTGGGCTACTGATGGACTGTTAGTCGCTTTTCGAGCGCTGGGTTTGGCCACGCTCAAGATTTTGGCGGTTGACGGCCGCTTCCGCGTCCCATTCGCCCTTGGTCCGGCAAACCTTCTTGCTCGACAGGCGGGTGCCAATTGCCTCAAACCGGCGGCAGACAATCGTATTCTGCCCCTCGCCTTCAACCTTGGTCTGCGGGGCGGGAGTATCACTGCTGTTGCCAGCGTAGGCCGGGGCGGAAAGGGCCACCAGGGCCAATGCGCCGGAAACAAAGTGCGACTTGCTCATTATAGAAATCCTCTTGCTGCGCCCGATTGTGCAGGTGCGAAGCTGAACCCTCGCTTACTCCTTCACGTGCAATCAATCAATTCTTGATCTTTTGGCCACTTGCAATTGCCCGGACTGCAGCACATGGCTTGGCAATGACTGCTCCTGATCATGCGCTACAGGACCGTATGGCAGCGGCCGACCGGGCGCTGGCGGCCCGCGATCTGGCGCAGGCGCGAGCCATTCTGGAAGCCGGCGTGGCGAGCGATCCACAGGATCCGGCGTACTGGCAACGGTTGGCGACAGTCCGCCACCTCGGCAATGCGCCAGGCCAGGCCTTGGCCGCACTGGACCGGGCGCTCGAATTTGATCCGCTCGATTTCGTCAATCTGCTGATGCGGGCTCGCATCCTCGAGCAGTTGAAGCATCCCGGCGCAGGCGAGGCCTATGGCAATGCGCTGGCGCAGCGCCGCCCCGACCCGGTGCCGCCTTCGCTGGTTCCAGCGATCGAGCGCGCGCAGGCGGCCTGGGCAGACCATCAACGTGCGCTCGAACACCGGGTGGCAGCCGCGCTTGAGGCCAAGGCGGTCGACTTGACCCCGGCTGAGCGCAGCCGGATCGAACGGCTTGCCAGCAATGTCAGCCGCCGGACCCGGATCTACCATTCAGAAGCCTCGCATTTTCACTATCCGGGTCTGCGCGAACGCGAGTTTCATGACCGGGCAGCGTTTCCCTGGCTTGAACAGGCCGAGGCGCTGACGACAACGATCACACAGGAACTCGAAGCGGTGGCGTCTGCCCCTGAAGCTGAGCTGGTGCCCTATGTCCAGTATGCTTCAAGCGAGCCCTTGGCGCAGTGGCGCGCGCTGAACCACAACCGCGATTGGACCGCGATTCACTTGTTGCAGCGCGGCGCAGCGATCGCGCCCAACGCGGCGCTATGCCCCCAGACCATGGCATTCCTTGGGCAGATGGAGCAGCCGTGGATCCCCGGATGCGGGGCCAACGCGATGTTTTCGATGCTCGCTCCCCAAACCGCGATCCCGTCCCATTGCGGGGTCGCGAACTTCCGCCTGGTCTGCCATGTGCCGCTGATCATTCCCGGCAAGTGCTGGTTCCGGGTTGGCGAACAGGTGCGTGATTGGCAGTCGGGGCAGGCCTGGGTGTTTGATGATACGATCGAGCACGAAGCTGTTAACGAGACCGACCAGCTGCGGGTCATCATGATCTTCGACGTCTGGCATCCGGATCTTTCCCCGGCGGAACGGGCTGCGATCGCGGTTGCGGTCGAGGCCAGCGCGCTCGCCGTTGGCGCGCTTTGACCGGGTAGTGTTGCGCCGCTTCTTTGCCCTTGCGATCGCGATCGTTTTGCTGTCCCCGGTGTGGCTGCGCAGTCCGGCCGAGCCGCCGAGCCGCGAGGAGCGGCTGACCTTGATTCCTCTGCCGCTGCTGCCTGCCTGTTGCAGCGCGGGACCATTCGATCTGATCGGGGCCTGGCAACTGGTCAGTCCGCATCAGGACTTCGGCGGCTATTCGGCGCTGTTGCAGGTGCAGCCGGGACGCTTGCTGGCGTTCAGCGACCGTGGCTATTCGCTCGCGTTTGCCGAACCGGGGGAGCCGCAATCTCCGATCCGGATCGCGCCGCTTCTGGAAGACAGCGCGCGGTTGAAGGACAACCGCGATATCGAAGCGGCCACCCGCGACCCCGATTCGGGCCTGATCTGGATCGGGCTGGAAGGGCGCGATGCCATCGCCCGGCACCGGCCAGACCTGCACCGCGAACAGTTTCGCGAGATTGCCGGGATGCGCGACTGGCCGCAGAATCAGGGCCCCGAAGCGCTGCTGCGGCTGCGCGACGGGCGGTTCGTGGCCCTGTGCGAATGCAACCCCGGCTGGTTTCAGGGCGGGCGCCATCCCGCGCTTCTATTCAGCGGCGATCCGACCGGCGAAGCTGCCGCGCAGGCCTTCACTTTCGCCGGGATCGATGGCTACCGCCCGACCGACATGGCGCAGCTGCCCGATGGCCGGGTGCTGATCCTTGTGCGCCAGCTGGTCTGGCCGGTGCCTGCCCGGTTTGCGATCAAGATCCTGATTGCCGATCCGGCCGAGATCGTGCCCGGCAAGATCTGGCAAGCGCGCGAGCTGGCCGATTTGTCAGACCCATGGCCGGTCGACAACTACGAAGGCCTGGCGATCGAGCGGCAGGCGGACGGCAGTTTGGTTGCCTGGCTGATCAGTGACGAGAACGGCGCGGCGACGCAGCGGGTGTTGCTGCTCAAGCTGCGGATCGACGAGGCAAAGCTCTAGAAACGCAAAAGGCGCCCGGTGATCCGGACGCCCTTGCTTGGCTTGACGTTGCCTTGCCCGATCAGGCGGCGACGGCGGCCTTTTTCTTCAGCTCGCGCTTGACCTTGACCGCAGTGGTCGAAAGCTTTTCGTCCGCAGTCTTGAGCAGCCAGTTGTCCAGACCGCCAACGTGTTCAACCGAACGCAGGCCGTTGGTCGAAACGCGGAACTTGAAGCTGCGGTCGAGGCCATCGGACATCAGCGTCACGTTCTGCAGATTGGGCAGAAACACGCGCTTGGTCTTGTTGTTGGCGTGGCTGACGTTGTTGCCGACCTGGCGACCTTTACCGGTCAGTTCGCAAATACGGGACATGGTTAAACTCGCTTGAAACTGTGCACCCAACGTTGGGCGAAGGCGCGCGCATAGCGATTCACCCTTGCGGGGTCAAGGTATTGCGGCCAATTCCGCTGGAATGAGCCGCTGGCCCCTGCCCGAACCGATGAAACTGGCGCTTGAACAGGCGCAGGCCGCCGAATCCGCTGGCGAAGTGCCGATCGGCGCGGTCGTGGTCAAGGACGGCGCGGTGATCGCCAGCGCTCACAACACCCCGCGCACCTCGCACGATCCCACTGCCCACGCCGAAGTTCTGGCGATTCGCGCTGCCGCCTTGGCGCTGGGCAACGAACGGCTCGACGGTTGCGAGCTGTGGGTCACGCTGGAGCCCTGCGCGATGTGCGCCGGAGCCATCGCCCACGCCCGAATCGCCCGGCTCTATTACGCCGCGCCCGATCCCAAAGGCGGCGCGGTCGAACATGGCGCGCGGGTATTCGAACACGAACAGAGCCTGCACCGCCCCGAAGTCTATTCCGGCATGGGCGCGGACGAGGCTGCGGCCCTGCTCAAAGCGTTCTTCGCGGCGAAGCGCTAAAGCCCCCGCCAGATCTTCAGTGGCACGTCATTCTTCGGGCCGAACATCCGCGGCTCGCACCGCGCCGGGCGGAAGTCCTTGCCGTAACACAGCTGCATTTCGCGCAGCCAGCCGCCGTTGCTGACCCTGAGCCCAACCGATTCGGCCCGCCACCCCGGATTGAGCGCCACAAACGCCTGCCGCAGATCGCCCGCAGTCAGGCCGTCTTTGCGTGATAGCTTGTCGGCATCGGGCAGCCGGATCCCGTTCCACAGAATCGCCGAAACCTTGAAATAGGCCGCCGGAGTCTTGGCCATGCAGCTGCCGTGCTTGGCCCATTCGTGCTCAAGCAGCCACGGCACCGGGGTCATGCACAGATTGGCTTTCAGCTCGGCCTCTGTGGGCCGCGGGGTGACGCTGCACCACTGCGGATACTTGCCCTGCCCGCTCTCGGGCCACAGCCCGTGGAGCACAAACCCGAATCTGCCGATGGAGCCATTGCACTGAAGGTTGTCCGGATCGCCCGCTGCCTTGCCGCCCCGGCAAAACTCCGGCGACCAGCTGACCGCCAGCGTATAGCCGCTGATCGGCGAGATCCGCTTGGGCCCATCGGGCTGCGGCGCGCGCGGCATGGTGATGCTGGCGGGCGCGCGGCACTGATAGGCCTGGGCGAGGGCCGGAGCGGGCAGGGCCAGCGCGACAAGGATCAAGGCTTTGCGAATCATAGCGGCGTGAAATCCAATCCAACGTCAGCAGCGGGCGCGCTTTGCGTCAGGCGGCCGACCGAGACATAGGTCACGCCGGTCGCGGCAATCGCGCCGATGGTGTCGAGCCGGACCCCGCCCGAGGCTTCGCACGGCACCCGGCCGGCGATGATGCCAACGGCTTCGCGCAGCTGCGCCACGGTCATATTGTCGAGCAGTACATGGCTCGCCCCCGCCGCAATCGCCGGTTCGATCTGGTCCAGCCGGTCAACCTCGCAGATGATGCTTTTCACGCCTGCCGCGCGCGCGCGATGCACCGCCTCGGCCGCCCCGCCGGCGACCAGCACATGGTTGTCCTTGATCATCGCCGCATCCCACAGCCCCATCCGGTGGTTCTGCGCGCCGCCCATCCGGGTCGCGTATTTTTCCAGATGGCGCAGGCCGGGCAAGGTCTTGCGGGTATCGAGCAACACCGCGTGACCCCCCATCGCATCAACATAGGCGCGTGTCATCGTGGCGATGCCGGACAAGTGCTGAACGGTGTTGAGCGCCGAGCGTTCGGCGGTCAGCATCGCCCTGGCATTGCCGGTCAGCCGCATCAGGTCGGTCCCGCCCGGCACCGCTGCGCCTTCGGCCACCAGCACTTCGATCTCCATGCCGGGATCGAGCGCGCGAAAGAACGCGGCGGCAATCGGCAGGCCCGCAACGATCACCGGATCGCGGCTGTCCATCACGCCAGAAAAGCGCGCGTCTGCGGGGATTACGCTTTCGCTGGTCACATCGCGCCCTCCGCCGGGCAGGCCGAGGCCGAGGTCTTCATCCAGTGTGGCGCGGACAAATTTAGCGAGGTCGAAGCCGGCCAAGGCAAATGGCTGTGATGGGGTGATGGTCATGCCAAGGTGTTTCGCCAGATTTTCTGGCGGGCGCAAGCGCCGTTTCGCGGATATCTGCCTCACTGGATCACCGTCAACCCCGCGCTCCATGAGCAATCGTTCGGGATGTCCGATGGTGCGGATTGAGCGGCCTTGCGCTGATCGGCTAAGCTGGTCGCTTATGGGGTATGCAGCCTGCGCCATGGCGATTGACCGCCATTCAAAATGATAGAGAGAGCCGCGGAATGTTTGATGTCGATGCAGTGATAACGTGGGTGGATGGTTCCGACCCTGCGCATCGGTACAAGCGGGATCATTATCTGACTCAGGCGCTCACGCCGCTGCATGATAACGGCACCAACCCGCATCGGTGGGTGTGCAGCGATGAGCTTAATTTTTGCGTCCGCTCCATTGCCAATCATGCCCCTTGGGTTCGGCGCATCTGGATCGTGACCGATAGCCAGATACCCGTTCTAACGTCTCTACCGTCCGAATTTTCCCGGAAGATCAGCATCGTTGATCACCGTGAGATATTTGCTGGTTACGAGGACGCGCTGCCTACCTTCAATTCGCTCTCCATCGAAACAATGTTGTGGCGGATTCCGGATCTGTCAGAGCATTTTCTGTATTTCAACGACGATGTGTTCCTGACGGCACCCGTCACGGTGGCTGATTTCTTCACGAAAGACGGGCCTGTGCTGCGGGGAAAATGGGTCGATCATTCGGTCCTGGCAGCGTCCAGCGCCAGCCGCGACGATGCCAGCCTGCTGAACCATTTTAATCAGATCAACGCCGCCAATATGATCGGTTATACGGCGGATCATGTGTTCCAGAGCGCGCACGTCGTCCACCCGATGCACGTTTCAGTGATGGCCGAGCTGTTTGAGATCTATCCCGGCGAATGCGCCCGCAATGCCGGTTTTCGCTTTCGCTGCACCGAACAATTCCTCCCGCAAAGCCTGCACAACCATGCCTGCCTCGCCTCCGGGAATACCGCCATTCTTGATACCCGGGATTATCTGCACGTCGCCGTCGGCGCGCTGGATCAATGGTCGATCGATGATGTCCATGCCTATCTGGGCCGAGCCGAGCGCCACGATATCAAGTTTCTTTGCGTCAACGATTTACCCGCGGTCGAACGTAACTTTCCCGATGCAAGGGGGTGGATCGAAGCGGCGATTGGTGCAGCGGCCCTGACCAAAGGCTGACGCTGTTTGGGCGTGCTCAACCCTGAACTTGCTGCAGCCCCGGCGTCACCCTTCCAGCACCGCCGCGCTGGTCAGCATCGAGACATAAGGCCGCGCCACCCCGCGCAGGATCCGCGAGCGGACCGCCGGATCAGCCGCGATCAGCGCATCGGCCTCGCCCTGATTGCGGGCGCGCAGCAGCACCAGCCCGGTATCGCTGCCCAGCGGCCCAGCGCTCGCCACGCGGCCTTCCTCGAACAGCTTCTTCCAATAGGCCCGGTGCGCCTCCAGCCCCGGGCCTTTGAACGGCTGGCCCTTTTTCCACGCCGAACCCGGCCCCAACACCACCGCAAACAGCCGACCCTTGGCCACAGGGACGGGCTTGGCCGCAACAGGCTTGTCCTTGGCCGCCAACACCGGCGGCGCGGAAAGTACGGTGAGGATCAGGGCGAGCGCGAGGGTGCGGAGGAGCGGTTGGGGCATGGGAGGCGGTCTGCGCCTGAACCGAGCCGGATGCGCGGGCGAAGCGTTGGGCTGTGTTGGGGGTGCGGTGATGGGCGTCCTATTCTCAATTGCCGCCGGTTGGATTATCGTCACACCCACAGGTTCAGCAGGGGAAGATCGAATGCCTCCAGAAATTGCCGCCCTGATTGATAAACCACTGCTGCTGGCGGCGGTATTGGCCCTCGGTGCGGTCTGCGGGATTGCCGTCGAACGCTTTGTGCAAAGCATCGACCGCGAAAAACGCCGGGCCTACTGGCGCGGGCGCAACCAGAACGGTTGGAAGAATGGCAAGCAAGGCGGCGGGCCAAAGCTGGTGGCGGCGCACAAGGAAGCGCCCGCGCTCGGCGATGCGGCAGAGCAGCTGCGGCTGGTCATGGCCTCCGATTTCAAACCACGCGCGCTGCTCAACAAGGGCGAGGCGCGGGTCTTTGCCGAGCTGGATAAACTGGTGATCGCCCGCAACCCCGGCTGACAAGTGATGGCGCAGGTTTCGGTCGGTGAATTCGTCGGTTCCGATAATCCCGCCGCTTATGCCTGCATCAATTCCAAACGAGTTGATCTGCTGCTGGTAGACTCCGACTGCCGCGCCCGCCACGCGCTGGAATACCAAGGCACTGGCCACCACCAAGGCTCGGCAGCAGCTCGGGATGCAGTAAAAAAGGAAGCACTCCGCAAAGCCGGGATCGGGTACCACGAGGTGGTGGCAGGGCACACCACACCAAGCGAGTTGCGGCGGCTGGTGGAGAAGTTGGTTCCGGACGAGGAATGAGCTGAGAGGCATTGTACCTGCAGCCCCAATCCCCAGCGCAGCCTAAGGCACCACCCACCGCCCAGCCCAGCCGTCCCCGCTGTGCTCAAACAGCGCGCGGCGGTGGCCGTTATGGGCGAGGTGGAGCCAATCGATCCGGGTCAGCGCGACGGTGATCACGGCGAAATTGGCGCGCCCGGCTTCGCTTTCTGCCAGCGTCGGAACGCGCCCTTCGGCGGCAGCAGGCAACCCGCTGGTGGGGGTTTCGCTGATTGTGCCGGGTGCCAGTTGGGCAAGATAGCAGCGGCGGCTGGACGCTGCGCTGGCGGCCCAGGCGGCGTCTGCTGGGGCGCCGGTGCTGACGGCCTTGCCGATCCCGGCGCAGCGCAATTGCAGCTTGGTCGCCGCATCATAGAACAGCACCGATACCGGGCCGCCGCCGCCGATCAGCGCCGCTTTGGGGCTGCGGGCATCGGTGTGAAAACGCAGGCTGGCCGCCGCTGGGTCGGTATGGCGCAGGACCATAACGCGCACATCACCGTCCGCTGTGCCGACAACCGGCGTATGCCAAGCGGACCGGCCGCTGGCCGCCGCATCCGCCAACCGTGCCCACAGGTCGGCGGCGATAGCGTCAAGATTGTCAGGCAGTGTCATCGCGCCGCTTATCCCTCAATTTGCGTCGCCCACTACTACCGCTTTGGCAGCGTTTCCGCCCACCTGACTTTATGGGCGGCGGCTAGCGCAGAACGATATCCTGTTCAGCCAGCAGCGCGGGGATCCGCTCACGGAACGGGAAAAAGCCCTTGGTGGCATGCGGCCAGAACGCACCGTCCCAGGCCCGGCGGCGCTGGTGCAGCGCAATGCCCTCCGCCGCCAACTGCGGGGCCAGTTCCGCGAGCGCGTCGGCGACTGGGCCGATCGGGGCATAAGCGGTAACGATAGTGCTGACGTTTGCGGCGCGCGCGGCGGAGATCAGCGCGGGGCCATCGAGCACGGCTTGAACCGCACCGGGGCACCCAAAGGCGACGCTTGCGCGCTGGGCGGCGTTGGCGGTTCCAGCGGCGATAAAGTCCTGCGCTTGCTCGCCCCACGGCCAGCCCGGAACCGCGGCGGCGGCATGAACGGCGCGGATCTTGCCTTGGCCTGCAAACAGGTTCTCGGACGAGAGATCTTCGGGAGTGATCAGCAGCAGCGCCGGCGCGGCTGGATCAAAACCCGGCAGCGGCTCGAGCTCGGCAGGCCGGGGCAGCGGTTCCTCGCTCAACGGCTCGGCGGCTCGCGCCAGCCCCCTTGGCGCGAACCGGCCGCCGGTAAAGCGGGCGATATTGTCCGCAGTAGCGAGATAGGTTTTTCCGGCCGTCTGCAAGCCCGCAACCCAGCGCCATGACAGCGTGTTCGACGCGGGATCGGCGTCGATCAGGTGGCGCAGAAAGAAGTCTGCCCCCGCCGCCCACGGCAGCCGCAGAGTGAAGATCCAGATCGAGGCGAACCACATCCGCGCGTGGTTATGCAAATAGCCGCGCTCGACCAGTTCGCAGGCCCAGTCATCAAACCCGTCGATCC
>VFKS01000452.1 GCA_009885425.1 Novosphingobium sp. | reverse complement strand
TGTTTTGCCGCTTTTCGACGACGCCGTGGTTGATATAGAACTCTCCGGTCTCCAGCGTTTGCCGAAACCTACCGATTATTTCAGTTGCGAACGGCTCGGGCCAGAGAATGCGAACGATCTCCGCAAAATCGCGACCGATTAGCGGATCGACTCCGCCAAAAACACGGACTGTGCCGAGGCTCGTGTGCAACATTTTGAAATCGCTTCCGACGACATAAACGCCGAACGGATTGTTGCGAACAAGAGCTTCGAAGATCGCCGCACTCGACTCCAGTTTAATTCGCGCGTTGGTCATCTCGGTCACATCCTCCGGAATACCTACCACGCGACGCACGTCGTCGCCGGGGCAATGCGTCACAAACGACCGGTCATGAATGTGCCGGACGCCGCCATTAGCATAACGCGCCGATACCGCGTCTCGGTATTTTCGCCCGCCAATCTTGAACTCACCGGCAAAGTCGGCTTTTGCTAGTTGGCGCCCAAAAGCCGACATTCCGGAATCCCCAACATTCCAGCCGATCGCGCCGTTCCGGCCACGACAACAAATCGGTCGTTCATTTACAGTCCGATGCGGGCCAGATCATCGTTTGGTGCGCCCTCGTTCCGAAGCTTCAGGAACTCTTCGGGATCGAACTCCTCGCCAAACAGTGGTGGTTGCATGGCCGTTGCCATATCGGGCGTCTTCATGAACGCTATGCAGTCAGCCTTGGTCGTCTTGTTGTCACAAGTGATCTCCACCTCGTTACCGTCGGGATCGCGGTAATAGATCGATGACGTGAAGTGGTGGTTGACGCAGAGTGTCGGCATGATCCCGAGGGTCTTAAGGCGATCGTATTGGTCTGCCAGATCGGAAGGACCGCCGCAGCCGAAGCCAATATGATCAACGCCCCTTGCATCCTCTGGCTTTTCGCCGGTCTCCCCATCGTCCCAAAGAACGAACCGGTGATGCTCTTCGTCGAAGCTCATGAACGCCGCGAGTTCATTCTGAAAATGCACGCGTGCGTTGAGAGCCTTGGCATACCATTCAATCGCGGCCGAAAGGTTGCGGGTCCTAAGTCCAAAATGCCCTAGTTGAAGCGCCCTGCTCATGTTGCTGCTCCTGTGACCCCGCGAAAGAAACACCAATCTGCCGCAGCCGTCAATGTCCGCTTTCCCCGACATTCCAACCGAACCCGCCCTTCCGGACACGACAACAGTGCAGACATTCGCCGCGTGGCTGGCAGAGCCTATCCGACACCCATGATCTGTCTCGCGGTCTGATGCCACATGGGGGTGTCCCACAGCCCGTGCACTGCCATCGCGAAAGGAATGTTCACCGCCAGCCAGATTAGGTAGGCCGAGTGCACCGAGCGGTTGCGCAGCACGTCCCACAGGAACATCGGTGAAACTGCCAGAAGCGTATACAGGTCGGGTGATAGTGGGCTGACCGGCATCGAGTGGACTAGCCATGGAATCCGGTCGATCCCCGCCGGCAATGCCATGGCCGTTGCCAGAAACATCATTCTCTTGTGCATGCCCGCATTCCGGCCCCGCGCCTTCAGACCGATGGCCAGAAACAGGGGGAACAGTATCCCGACCCGCAATTGCAGGAGCAGGATGTTCTCCGGCACCGCGAGCGCGCCCAGGAGCGCTTCCCGTTTGCCCAAAGGCGCTGCCTGCGCCGCGTCCCACCCCATGTGGTACATGGTCGGCGCCAGAATGAAGCCGACAATGACGAGCGCCGGTGCGAGCACCATACCCAATATCCCGAGCCGCATATGCTGAGCGCTCTTACCTATTGCCATCAGCCCAGTTTGCGCCAGCAGAAGCAGCAGGAATGATCCCATCAATACCGCATGCATGTGAAGCACCAGTGGAAACGGCGGCCGCTCGCCAGCCTGCACCGCCTCGATTTTCATCAGTGAGTCCGGAATAAATCCGGCAAGCACGATGGCGATGAACCACGCCGCCATGAACACGAAAATCCAGCGATCTAGGCCATGCGCCCGCGGTGTTCCGGTCAGCAGGTCCAGCCTGGGCTCCGAGACACTCAGATTTCCGGCAAGAGTCGTCATGACAAAACCCCCTTTACCTCGCGACCGCTTACAATGCTTACCATCGCCGAAGTTGAGGGGGAAGTACTAACCGAAACCTACTGCTGCCTGCTTTCCCCAACATAGCGGCAGAAAGGGCAGACGATGGACGGCCCTGAAACCGGTCGTTCGTGATCTCAGCAAGCTCTTTGAACGAACGGCGGGTTGTGACGGCCCGGTTCAAGTCAGCGAATAGCAGCTATGTCGGCGCAAGCTGACTGGCCATTCCGACTGCTGACAATCAGCCAGCCAACATCGCGCAGATCTAAGCCGCCCCGCGCAGTTTGCGGATCGCGCGCCAGGCCATCGCTTTACCGGTGTTGCGCGCCGGGAAGGCGGCGGGGCTGGCTGGGCGCAGGCCTATTTTGCGCAGGACGTGGTTGAAGGCGCGCGCGTCGGCTTCGGCGTAGGACCAGTCCGAGCGCCAGGTGATCGACAGCGAGATTGAGGGTTCGTCGCCGTTCTGGACCCAGTGCGGGGCCTTGACCGGCACGTGGATCGCCTCGCCCGCGCTGATCGCAATGGGTGTGCCTTTGGCGGCATAGCCATCGAACCAGTTGAGGTTCCGGTGGTGCAGGCCGAGATGGTAATCCTCATGCACTTTGGCCGAAAACATCGCTTCGTCCTCAACCGGGAACACTGTCATCACTTTTGATCCGCGGATCTGGAGCAGGATGTTGTGTTCGGGATCGAAGTGGAACGGGGTGACCGCGCCGGGCGAGGAGATGAAGATGAAGCCTTCGAGCTGCATCATCGCTCCGGTGCGCGGCTCGACGATGTCTTTGAGCTGGCCGAGGATCGCGTGGAGGAAATCGCGGTAGGCCGGGACTTGTTCGATCCGTTTGAGCACGACCCACGATCCGGCCTCACCGATCTTGCGGATCGTTTCGCTGACACTGAGTGAAGATTTCGGGACGTCTTCGGGCTTGATCCCGATCGGCAAAGCGCCGGGATTGTGCTCGATTTCGCCTTCGGGCAGGGCTTCTGCAAGGCAGACCAGCGCCTCGATCGCCAGCAGATCGTGCCCCAGCAGATTATGCGTCAGCTTGGCCGGCGTCGCCGGGTAAGCAGCGGCGAACACCTCGCGCGTTTCGGGCGGAAAGATGGACTCAGTCATGGACCCGGCATAGCTGCAGCGGGTTAAAATCCGGTGAGAGTGCTGAGCGCCAGTCCGCCGAGCGCCGCTACGGGCAGGGTCTTCAGGACACTCCATTTGAACCGGAAAATCAGCGTGGCGGCCAGTGCCGCCAGCAGCGCGGCGCGCCAGTTGAAACTCGTCAGCACCGGCAGGGACAGGTTGAGCGGCCCCCAGTAGGTCATCGCGGTCCGGCCGAACAACAGATGGACCGCAAACCACAGCGCCAGGCTGGCGATAACCCCGACAATCGAGGCCGTGATCGCCGCCAGCGCGCCTTTCAGCTTACGGGCGTGCTCGAGCCGCTCCATCCATGGGGCCAGCGTGAAAATCCACAGGAAACAGGGCACGAAGGTGACCCAAGTGGTCAATGCCGCGCCGATCAGTCCCGCGACCAGCGGCGTAAACGGCTCTGGCGCGCGGAACGCGGCGAGGTAGCCGACGAATTGCGTGACCATGATCAGCGGCCCCGGCGTGGTTTCGGCAAGGCCCAGCCCGTCGGCCATTTCACCCGCGCTCAACCAGCCGAAATCCTGCACGGCCGTCTGCGCCATATAGGCAAGCACCGCATAAGCGCCGCCGAAGGTCACCACCGCGAGCTGCGAGAAGAACGCGCCGATTTTCCACAACACATGATCGGGACCGAGCATCACGAACACCAGCGCCAGCGGTGCGGC
>VFKS01000064.1 GCA_009885425.1 Novosphingobium sp. | reverse complement strand
CTGCTTCTTTTCCTTTTGGAGCTCGCGCCGATCGCGCAGCATGTCCACCACCACGCGCGAATGCGGCAGCACTGCGATGGCGGCGGGGCGTGGGTTGAACATAGCGATCTGGTCAGTCAGCCAGCGTTTCGGATCGGCCGGCGGGGCCGCATCGCCTTTGCCGCCAAGGCCGTACCGGTGGAGGGCTATCGCAGCGCCGTGCATCGTCTGCTCCCGAGAGATCGAACCTGTAGGGAGCAGTCTGCGGCAAACGGCCCGAGCTGTCATGCCGCGAATTGTATCGGTTTGTCACGAGGCGGGAGCGGAGTGTGTTTGTGCGAGCCTATCGCGGTACCGCACTGTGACCTTGCGATATGGAGAATAAAATGGTCGAGGGGACAGATGATTCCGCCCCCGCCATCCCCGTGCAAAGCGATTTGCAAGCTTGATACCAATGCCAGCGTCTGCACTGGCTGCGGCCGTACGCTAGGCGAGATCGCCGAATGGGGCACCGCCACCGCCAGGCGTCAACACGAAATTGTCTGGCGGTCTTTGGTCCGCATGGGAAGCAAGGCTTCGGATTCAGCCTGAAAAGTCAGACCGCAGGCGCACCAAAAGCCCCGGTTCACGCAGGGATGCGCCCCCTCAACGTGTGCTTCAGAACACTTTACGAAGCTCAAACTGCAACAGTCTGCCGGTAGGATCACGGTAGGCTGCTTGGTAGACCAAAGGGGTGCTACCGCCCGGGTCACGAACGGTTTGCCGGGAATTACCAAGGTTGGTGACCAAGAAGCTGAAGCGTGTTCCTTTCAGCCACGATGCCGATGGTATCAAGCGCTGCCCTTCGGCAAAGAAGCGGAAATTTATCGTCGTCAAAGGGGAGAAGCGCAAAATGATCGGCGAATTTCCGCCCGTCAGGTTTACGAAGCTTTGGCTCTTGTGCTGGCCGCGCAGCTGAACACCAAGCCCACGTGAGGCATATTCTGCGCTAAAATCAATTTCATGCCGCGCCCTTTCTCCCCCGTTAAAGCCGAAGGCATCACGCGAGAGTAGGTCAACTGTTGCAAAACCGCGACTGACCTCCAGCTCGCTTTTTAGCAGGATCGTGTGTGATAGGTTGAACTGAAGCCGTGCGGCCCGTGATCTGGGGCGGCCAGTCGAGGCGCCAGCGGGGCTCGGGCCGAAACTGTCGTCACTGCTGAGCGGGACATTGAGTTCAAATCCATAGCGCACCTGCTCTTCGCTTTCCCTGGCAAAATTGAGCGGCCTTGCATCGACCTCGATAAGCCGGCCGCCGCTGTTGCGAACAAAACGGTCAGGGAACGCCAATAGGAGCAGATTATTGCTCGGCAGCAACGGCGAGATGATGTCTTGATTGCGTGTGTTGGAATAATCGGCAGTGAACACAAAAGGGATGGACCATGATGGCCTCAGCTCTAGTGACACCCGCTGACTCGTATTACGCTGGGCGGCGAGCGCGGGATTGCCGCCAGTGCGTTCAAAAACGTCGATCGTGTTACCACGTAGTGGATCGAGATAGCGCACACCCGGCGTAACAAGAATGGGTGCTGAGGTAAGTTCGACACTGGGCGGTGTTCGCCCTGTTGTGATTGATCCGGCTAGGCGAAGCCAGCTTGCGGGCTGCCATTGCAAGGAATAGGTCGCATTTGCCAGCGTGCCGAACCGGCTGGTCCGGCTGCGCGCCCATTCAATCCCAGCGGTCAGATCGCCAAGCGCACTGAACCGGCTTGCTTTGCGTGAGATCGGAATTTGGACACCGGCACCGAGTTCGTGGTTCCACTGCGTGAAATTGTCCGACCCAGCCGTAATGGAATCGCGGGCGATACGTCCGCGCAAGGTCAGACTTACTGGCCCGGCCGGTAGGTGCAAAACCACACCGGTCGCGTTCACCACAGCCGATGCATTGCGAACGTGCGCTCGTGTCTTAATGACGCTGCCAAACTGAGTTCCGGCACCTGACACATCATCAGTATCTGTCTGGCGGCGGTCTTCGCCATAGGCGCCGTAAAGGGCCAGCAACCAACCACCAAGGTCTCCGTTCAATTGCAGATCGAGATTGCCGCTGTTCAGCTTGCTGCGCTGGTTCAATCGGTTGCCGCTGCTGTCACGCCCAAGAAATGCCTGCCTGTTGCCGCTGAACAGCCGCCCCGTCAGAAAGCCATTGAGGTTTGGGCCGAGTTGATCCGCAATCGTGCCGCGGAGTTCGAAATCGGCGGTTTTCGGCCGCAAAGAACGAAAACCCCCGACGTCCGCTGGCGCGTCCGGTGCCTGCAAAAGATTGCGCTCGCTTTCCAGCAGCGCGCTTTCCCGCCGCCAGCGCAGCGAAAGGTTCATGCGTCTGGGGCGGGAGATCGCGGTTACGCCTATTTCAGCTGTCTGAGCAGAGAACCCGCCGTCGGTTGCGGCGG
>VFKS01000526.1 GCA_009885425.1 Novosphingobium sp. | reverse complement strand
ATCAATGCTGCGAAAATCGCCGGGGCCGGCCGGATCATCGCCGCCGACCCGATGCCGGAAAAACGCGCGCTGGCGATCAAATTGGGCGCGACCGACGTGGTCGATGCTTTGGCCCCCGATGCCGCCGCCCAGATCCAGGAGCTTACCAAAGGCGGGGTCGATCACGCGATTGAAGCGGTCGGCCGTCCAGCCTCGGGCGAGCTCGCGGTCAAGTCGCTCAAGCGTGGCGGGACGGCGACGATCCTAGGGATGATGCCGCTCAGCCACTCGGTCGGGCTTAGCGCGATGGACCTGCTGTCGGGCAAGAAGCTGCAAGGCGCGATCATGGGGATGAACCGATTCCCGGTCGATATGCCGCGGCTGGTCGATTTCTATATGCGCGGACTGCTTGACCTCGACAGCATCATCGCCGAGCGGATCCCGCTCGAGCAGATCAACGACGGGTTCGACAAGATGAAGTCGGGCGCTTCGGCGCGTTCGGTCATCGTGTTCGACCAGTAAAGGCCAACAATCCATGACCGAAGCGATCAACGCGGACGAGGCCTTTGTTGGTACGGTTGAACCCGAGGGCGCCGACAGGCTCGACGAGGCCAAGCTGAGCGAATGGATGGCGGCCAATGTCGCCGGGTTCGAAGGCCCGCTGCATCTGACCAAGTTCAAGGGCGGGCAATCGAACCCGACCTACAAGATCGAAACAAGCAGCGGCAATTACGTGCTCCGCCGCAAGCCGTTCGGCCAGTTGCTGCCCAGCGCCCACGCGGTCGATCGTGAATTCCGGGTCCAGTCTGGCCTGCAAGGCTCCGGTTTTCCAGTCGCACGGCAATATGGCCTGTGCATCGACGAAAGCGTTGTGGGTTCGTGGTTTTATGTGATGGGTATGGTGGATGGCCGGACCATCTGGGATGGCTCTATGCCCAACGACACGCCGGAGTATCGCCACGAAACCTACATGGCGATGATCGATACGCTGGCGCAGCTGCACAGCGTCAATGTGGATGCAGCCGGCCTCAGCGAATTTGGCAAACCCGGCAACTACTTCGGCCGTCAGGTTGATCGCTGGACCAAACAGTACCGGCTGTCCGAAACCGAATTGATGCCCGAGATGGAGCAGCTGATCGAATGGCTGCCCGCGACCCTGCCCGAACAAACCCGCACCAGCGTGGTCCACGGCGATTACCGGATCGACAACATGATCTGGGCGAAAGACCGCCCCGAAGTGCTGGCGGTGCTCGATTGGGAACTGTCGACATTGGGCGATCCGCTCGGCGATTTTTCTTACGTGGCGATGGCCTGGGTGACCGACAACGGCGGGCGTTCGGGCGTGCAGGACCTGGATCGCAAGGCGCTTGGCATTCCGGAGCTTGAGGAAGTGGTCGAGCGCTATTGCGCGAAAACCGGGCGCACATCGGTGCCAAACATGAACTGGTACTTCGCCTACAACTTCTTCCGCTTGGCCGGCATCCTGCAGGGGATCAAAAAGCGGGTGATCGACGGCACTGCCAGCTCTTCTCACGCCAGGGAAATGTCGGACCGGGTCCAGCCACTGGTCAGCCGCGCGGCAGAATTTGCCAAATTGGCCGGAATGTAGGTGGAAGCTAGGCCTGCTTAACCGTTCCGCTGGTCTCCAGTGCGTCGAGCTCAGTCTCGCTCAGCCCCAGCCATTCACCCAGCAGCTCGCGGCTGTGCTCGCCCGTCTTGGGCGGTTGATAGCGATAGTCGGCGGGGGTCGCGGATAGTTTTCCGGGGAAAGCGACGGTCGGAATTTCCACGCCATCGTCTCGCATGAACCGGTGCACCGTCTGGCGCGCTTCGACAAACGGATCGGCAAAAACGTCCCCGACCGTATTGACCGGACCGACCGGAACCCCAGCCTTTTCCAGCCGTGCGATCAGGCCGCCACGAGTCTCGTGCGCTACCAAATCACGCATCAGGGCCTCGATCGCGTCGCGGTTGATCACCCGTGCCGAGGCGGCGGCAAAGCGCGGATCGGTGCCCAGATCGGGCACGCCCATTTCGGTGCAGAACGCGCGGAACTGCGCATCGTTGCCGATCGCGATGATCACCGTGCCGTCGGTGACTTCAAAGGTGGTATAGGGCACCACGGTCGGGTGGCGGTTGCCCATCCGGCCCGGCACCACTCCGCTGACCAGATAGCTGGAGGCCTGATTGGCCAGCATCGCGATTTGCGTGTCGAGCAGCGAGAGATCGATTTGCTGCCCTTCGCCGGTCCGTTCGGCATGGCGCAGCGCGGCGAGGATCGAGACGGTGGCGTACATGCCCGTCGCGAGGTCGGCCATCGCGACCCCGACTTTTAACGGCGGGCCATCAGCCACACCAGTCACGCTCATCAATCCGCCCATCCCTTGGGCGAGAAAATCATAGCCGCCGCGCGCCGCATAGGGTCCGTCCTGTCCAAACCCGGTGATCGAGCAATAGACGATTGCCGGATTGATCGCGGCAATGCTGGCGTAGTCGAGGCCATATTTGGCGAGGCTGCCGACCTTGAAATTCTCCACCAGCACATTGGCACCGGCGGCCAGGCGCCGGATCAGGTCAGCGCCTTTGGGGTCGGCGATATCGATTGCGGCAGAGCGCTTGTTGCGGTTGGCGCAGAGGTAATAGGCGCTCTCGCGAGGATCATCGGTTCCATCGGGCAGCTTCAGGAACGGCGGCCCCCAGCCGCGGGTATCGTCGCCGCGCTCCGGATGTTCGACCTTGAACACATCGGCGCCGAAATCGGCCAGTATCTGGGTGGACCAGGGACCGGCCAGAACCCGCGAGAGGTCCAGCACCTTGATCCCATCGAGGGCACGGGGTTTATCGCTCATCCTGCCCCAATGCCGATGCGTGCATTTGCTGTAAAGGGCAACACCGGCCCGCTCCCCCGGCCCGACCACCCACAGGGTACCATGAACGGGTGGTCGGGCCGGGGGAGCGGGCCGGTGTTGCTGCGCCGAAGGGACCGCAATCGACTCTAGAACTGCTTGCTCCAGCTGATCGCCATGCCCTTGTCATCGCGCAAGGTTGAGTAATGGCCCGGATCGCGGCGATAGAACAGGCTGACCATCGCCGATCCGGTCAACAGCGGACTGCGCCAGATCAGTTCGGCATCGATCTCTCGCCCGCGCGGGACCAGTGACAGCGGAACCAGCGCAAAGGTCGGCCGCAAGGTGTCATAGGAATAGTCGACCGGCAGATTGAAATTGAACCCGCCGTTTTCGACCCGGAGCGGCTGCGAGAGCCGCAGCGACAGGCTATCAGCCGGGCTGGTCAGCCCGGTCCGGCTCACATCCAGCGCCCAGGCCGAAGTCAGCAGCCTTGATCCTGGCGCAATCGATCCCGATGACCGCGCCCAGGTTATCCCGCTGCGGGCCGCGACCCCGATCCGCCAGTTCTGCGCCGGGCGCCATTCGCCACTGGCATCAAGGAACAGACTGTCTGCCCCGCCCGTACCGAAAGCTTCGTGGAGCCGAGCACCCAGAAAGGTCCGGCTTTCGCCGAGCCAGCTGGCCCCAAGCGCCGCACCGAATTGACCGAAGCGGCGATCGAAGGTCAAGGACAGCCGCTCCGCCGGGGCGAGCCGGGTCAGCGCCGCCGGGCTGGCCGCGCTGACTTCCGGTGCGGCGCTGATCGCCGAGCCATGCTCTGCCCCCATGGTGATCCCCCACGGGCCGAGCCGGTGACGGGCGGCAAAACTGAAACTGTCAGTCCGGCCAAACCCGACATCGTCAAGCGGTGAGCGGGCGATCAGGAAAGCCGGCTGGCTGTGCCCCTGCAACTGCGCGATCAGCCCGTCGGACCCTTGCGCAAAGGCAAAGGCGATCTGCGAATCGGGTGCGATCCGCGCGACCACGCGGGCGGCCAGCACTTTGGCGGCTTCGGCGTCTTTTTGCGACAGTCGCAGCTGGCCGGACCACGGCATCTGCGAAATCCGGCCCTTGCCGTCGATCGAGAACGCCAGCGACATATTGTCATCGCCCAGGCTGACATGGCGCGTCTCACGCTCCAGCGCTGGCCCCAGCCGGGGCTGGACATGCGCCGAGCGCAGGCCCGCCGAAAGGCTGACGTTATAGGCCCGGTCGTAGCCATCGAGCACGATCGCGCTGACCACTTTGCCATTGATCCCGGCATCGCCCATCGGCCCGGAAGTAACCCCGGTGGTGTCGCCCAGCGGCATCGGCATTGCGCTTCCCGCGAGGCTGGTCGCACCTTGCGGGGCGAAGGCGGCGGAGATGTCCATCACCCCGCGGCCATATATCGGATCCGTCCCGGGATCGCCCGCATCGCGCCCGGTGCGCAGCAGCAGATCGACCACTTGCACTGCGGTCAGGTTGGGGAAGGCCTGCCGCAGCAGCGCCGCCGCCCCGGCAATCTGCGGCGCGGCAAAGCTGGTGCCCGAAATCACAAAGACCGAGCGGGTCCCATCGGGGTTGTCGACGATCTTCATCGTGCCGTTTTCATAGACACAGCAGACCCGTTCGCCGCGCGCGGAGAGGAACCAGATCGCTTCGCTGCCGGCACGATTGGAAAAGGCCGAGATCAGGTTGGTCGAGCCGACCGACCCGGCAATGATCACATTGCCATTGCCGGCCGCGCGCAACCCGGCGGCAAAAGGATCAGGGTTGTTGGGATCGACATCGGGCTCAGTCGAATCGCCATCATTCCCCGCCGATACGATCACCACCACCCCGGCATTGGCGGCATTGGTGATCGCGTTGCGCAGCTGCGATCCAGGGATCGATCCGCCGAGCGACAGGTTGATGACTTTGGCTCCGCCGGCCACCGCCGCGTTGACCCCGGTGGCAATTGCCGAATCGTTGAATTTGCAGCCGCTGTCGGGATCAGTGTCGGTCTGGGTTGCGCAACTGCCAATCGAATCGGCGCGGAACATCGCAATATTGGCGGTATAGGCGATCCCGATAATCCCGGTATTGTCGCGTGCAGCGGCGGCGATCATCGCGACATTGGTGCCGTGATCGTCATCCGTATTGTCGAGCCCGCGGCTGCCCGCGACGTCTCTGGAATAACTTGCAATTCGCCCGGTGAATTCGGGACTATCGGTATCGATCCCCGAATCGATGATCGCAATGGTCACCCCGGTGCCGCTGTAACCCGCCGCCCAAGGCGTGATTGCGCCGTGCTGCGCCGGGCCGGTCGAGCGGTTGTACTCGCTGGTCTGGAACGAGGATGAAGGCGTGGGCGTCGGGCCGGGGGTCGGCGTGGGTGTCGGGGTCGGGGTGGGTGTCGGCGTGGGTGTCGGGGTCGGCGTGGGGGTTGGAGCCGAGCTAACGCCGCCTCCGCATCCAGCGACCAGCGCGAGCGAAATCAGTGCTACGCCCATATGCCAGCGGGCTTGCAGGAAAGTCGATTTTGACACGGCTACGACCCTTTGTTCAACGGTTCGGCATCGCCGAGCCATCCTTGATCCATAGCACTATGCCAACAAGATGCTTAACCGGAACTTTCTGGCAGATTGCGCTTTACCCGCGCTTGCGGGCCACCGCTGGCCGGGATAGGCCCCGCAGGATACCGAAATCAGGAGAATTGCCGTGAGTGCCGACCTTGCCGCCGGAATCGAACAAGCCTGGGACCTGCGTGATACAGTGACCCCTGCCAGCGCCGATGTGCGCGCCTTGGTGGACGCCGCACTGGCTCTGCTCGATAGCGGTGAAGCCCGCGTCGCCCAGCCGGATGGCAATGGTGGCTGGCAGGTCAATCAATGGCTCAAGAAAGCGGTGCTGCTGTCGTTCCGGCTGAATGACAACGCCGTGATGGACTATGGTTCGGCCGGGGCACCGTCCTTTGACAAGGTTCCGCTCAAATTCACCGGCTGGGACGCCGACCGGTTCCGCGCCGCCGGGATCCGGGCAGTCCCCGGCGCAATCGTGCGGCGCGGGGCGCATATCGGTAAAAATGTCGTGCTGATGCCCAGCTTCGTCAACATCGGTGCAAACGTAGGCGATGGGACGATGATCGACACCTGGGCTTCGGTCGGCTCCTGCGCGCAGGTTGGCCAGCATTGCCATATCTCGGCCGGGGCCGGGATCGGCGGGGTGCTCGAACCGATGCAGGCCAACCCGACGATCATCGGCGATAACTGCTTCATCGGGGCGCGCTCTGAAATCGTCGAAGGCGTGGTGGTCGGCGAAGGCTGTGTAGTCGCGATGGGGGTGTTCATCACCGCCACTAGCAAGATCGTCTACCGCGATACTGGCAAGGTGATCACCGGGCACATTCCGCCGTTCAGCGTGGTGGTGCCCGGTGCCATGCCCGGCAGAGCGCTGGCCGATGGCACGCCGGGACCATCGCTGGCCTGCGCAGTGATCGTCAAGACGGTCGACGCCCAGACCCGCGCCAAAACCGCGATCAACGATTTGCTGCGCGACTAGGTCGGTGCCGCAACTGCTCGCCCAGTTCACCATATCCGGCCTGATGGTGCTGCTGTGCGTGGCGATCCACGGGCTTGGCCTGTTCAGCCTGAGCCGGGCCTTGCGCACCGAACTGGCGGTCGAACGGATCCAGAAGATCGCCCCGCTCAGCCCGCGCGGCGCGGTCTTCACGCTGGGCATCGTGCTGGCGATGCTGGCGCTGCATGGGATTGAGATCTGGGCCTTTGCCTTCACTTACCTCGCGACCGGGGCCGTGCAGGGATTGGAGGAAGCACTCTATTTCTCGACCATCAGCTATTCGACTGTCGGCTTCAACGACACCCATATAAGCCCTGACTGGCGTTTGCTGGGCGCGTTTGAATCGATCCTGGGGGTGTTTCTGCTGGGTTGGTCGACCGCGTTCTTCTTTCGGATGCTCGGGCGGATCGAAGCCCATTGAGCCAGGGTTCGGCCTTGGCCCCACTGGTAGAGCGGCTCGAATGGCACGATCCGCTGCTGGCCGAATTGCCGATGCCCAAAGGCACGATGCGGCTGACCCGCAGCCTGACCTCTGGCCTGACCCGCGCAGGGAGTGATCCGGCGGGGGTGTTCTGGGGCGTCGGAGACCGCGGCCCCAACCTCAAACCCAAAGCCGCGCTTGAGCGCTATGGACTGAACGCGCTGGCAGCCCATGCCCAGACCGATGGCGCCAAAGTGATGCCGCTGCCCGCTGCGGGACCATCGCTGGCCTGCTTTCGGATCGAAGGGAACAGGGTTCTGCTGGAAAGCCAGGCTCCGCTGCGCGGCGCTGATGGCAAGCCGCTGAGTGGTTTGCCCCTGCCGTTGGACGAGCAGGAGCGCGAACCAGCACTGGCGCTCGATGGCAGTGCGCTGGGGACTGATCCCGATGGCGCCGATACCGAGGGGATCGCCGCCCGCGCCGATGGCCTGCTGTGGATCGCCGAGGAATATGGTCCCTCGCTATTGCTGGTCACCCGCGACGGGCAAGTCGAGGCACGCCACGTGCCGCGGGGCACCGCCGCGGCCTTTGCCGGATCGTCGATCCCGATCATCGAATCGCTGCCCGCACTGGCCTTGAGCCGCAAGCTCAACCGGGGGTTTGAGGCGCTGGCGCTGTCCGCCGATGGATCGGTCCTGTTCACCATGTTCCAGAGCCCGCTGAGCCATCCCGATCGCGCCGCGCACGAGCGATCCGATCTGGTCCGGCTGTGGGCGCTCGACGCGCAGGATGGGACGCTGCTGGCCGAATATGCCTATCCGCTTGGTCCGCCCGCTGGCTTTGCCCGCGACTGCGCCGAGGGACCGGTGCGGCGCAACGACATCAAGGTCAGCGAGCTGACGCTGCTGGACGATGGCAGCCTGCTGGTGCTCGAACGGGTTACCCAATCCACCCACATCTACCGGGTCCAGCCCGATGTGCGGTCGGTGCTCCTTTCGCTGTGGGGCGATCCGGCCCGGCGGCCGACGTTGGAGCAGCTTGGCGCGGACGGGCTGCGTGCGGCCCGGGGGGCGGTGCTGGAAAAACGGCTAATCTTGTCCACCGATGATCACCCGGAAATCGGCTGCGATCTGGAAGGGATGATCGTGCTCACACCGGACACCCTGCTGCTGGCCAGCGACAGCGACTACGGCACCGAAGGTGCGGAGACCGGATTCTGGCGGGTGACCTTTCAGGGACCCATTGTGGAACTTTGACGGCACCTGGCGGGTTATCTGTGGCTATGCCCCCAATGCCGGAGACCGCCATGCACCGCGAAGGCCCAGAAATTCACCTCGACGCGCAAGAAGCCCGAGCCGGACGCAAGGGGACTTTTATGTTCAAAGTCCTGATGCTGAGCATGGTGCTCATCGTCGCCGCAATGACGACGATCTGGCTGATCGGTTCCGCAAATGCTCCCTACGTTCCTGAGCCCGTAGCAACCGAAGCGGCTGGCTAGACGCTTAGAAACTGACCGGATTTTCAAACGGCAAAGACTCGCGCTGGCTGGCGGCATAGGCCTCGGCGCCTTTCAGCACCCGCATCATATTGCGGCTGGAGAGTTTTTCGAGGTCCTGCTGGCTCCACCCGCGGCGGGCCAGTTCGATGAACAGCGCTGGATAATCGGCGACCGATTCGAGCCCGGGTATCGCCACATCGATCCCGTCAAAATCGCCGCCCAGCCCGACGTGGTCGACCCCGATCCGCTTGGCGATGTAATCGATCTGATCGGCGACATCGCGGACTGATCCGGTCGGCATCGGGCTGGCCTTGACCCATGCCTCAAGCGCGGTCTTTGCCCGATCTGGCCGGCCCAGATGAATCCGCTTGAGCCGGGCTTCCTCGGCATCCTTGTTGGCGAGCCAAAGCCGCGCGGCATCAAGCACGAATGGCGGGTAAAAATTGACCATCACGATCCCGCCATTGGCTTTCAGCGCATCAAGCGCGGTATCAGGCACGTTGCGGGGGTGGGGATTGACGCCAAATGCGTTGGAATGGCTGGCGATCACCGGGGCTTTGGCCACGGCAAAGACATCGAGCATGGTCTCTTCGCTGACGTGGCTGATATCGACCAGCATGCCCAGCCGCTGCATTTCGCGGACCACGTCCACACCCAGCGGGGTCAACCCGCCATGGACCGGGGCATCGGTGGCCGAATCCGCCCAGGTGTTATTCTTCGAATGGGTCAGCGTCATATAACGTGCACCCAGCGCATAGAACTGCCGCAGCACGGCCAGACTTCCGCCGATCGCGTGCCCGCCTTCCATGCCGAGCATAGATCCGATCTTGCCCTTTTTCGAAGCCGCCTCAATGCAAGCCGAATCGAGACAGAACTGAAGCTCGCTGGGGTATCGCGCGATCAGCCGTTTGGCGACATCGAACTGTTCGAGTTGGACCTGCACCGCTGCGCTGCCCTGATGGCTGGCCGAGACATAGACCGACCAGAACTGCGCGCCGACCTTGCCGGCCCGCAGTCGCTTGATATCGGTATGCATCGCCGCAAAGCCCTTAGCAGGGTCAGCTGTATTGGTGGTGTCGGCAAAGTCGAACCCGTTCAGCAGGTTTTTGCGCCGATCGCGCAAGGCATCGGGGACATCGTTATGGCCATCGAACACGGGTGCCGCTGCCAGCGCGGCCATCGCAATCTGTTCAGGAGTACGGACCGGTTTGGCGGGCAGCGAGGTCGCGAGCAGGAAAGTAGCCGCAATTGTGCCGGTCAGCAAAAAGGGATGGCGCATCGATTGTCCTGTCTGGGTTGCCTGGACCCCAGCCTAGCCAAGCTCTCCCGCCAGGTCGAGCAGCTTGAGCATCACCGCCGCGCCGCATTGCTTGGACCGGGCCTTGGGATCGAACTTGCCATCGGCGACGAATTTGCCCCGGCTGTAAAGCGAGGAGAAACTCCACAGATAAGGGCTGGCCCGCCCCGCGCGGCGATAGCCGAAACCGTTGTAGGCCTCGAGCCGGTAAAGCGTGCGCGGCAGGCTCCAATCGCTCTGCCCGGTAAAGCCGAGCAGCCGCAGGGCATCGGCCGCGCTCGATTCCCAGTCGCTTGGCGGCAGCCAGGTCGGCGGGCGGCCCGCCGGAACTTGCCGGGTGCGCCGTGACAGCGGGAAATCGCCGTTGTGGAAATGGGCCCGGAAATTGAAGCTCGCCTCAAGGCCATGGGTGGCGGCGATGAAAGCCCAAGGGATCCCCAGCCGTTTGCCGAGCCGTTCATAGCGGCTGCGCGATTGGCGCATCATGGTCAGATGCCAATCGGTGCTTTCGCGAAATTCAGGGCGGATTTTGGCGGCGGCGAACCATGCGGCATATTCATCGGCCAAGGCATCGTACTTCAGTGAGGTGGCGACCGGCGGCAAAATCTCTTCAGCTTCAGGAGCCGCCGTATTGGGCAGGTTGACCCCCGACGGCAGCACCAGATCGACTGGATCGTCATCGCCGGACAGCGGCGTCGCGAACCGCAGCGGCCGCGCCGGAACAGGCAGCGCCAACCCAGTAGTGCCGCCCAGCGGGCCCGGCTGCGCGGCATCGCCAAACCAGGCGTCTGGCGGATCATATTCGGTGCGGTGCAGCCGGGCCAGCAGGTTACCGGCCTTGTCGGCCAGCAGCGGCGCTTTCACGTCGGCCCGGTCGATCAATGCAACGAGCCGAGGCATGGCGATCTGGTAAACCTGCTCGGGCGCGACCTGCAGCTGGCCTTCGTGGAATGCCAGCGGGCTGGGCGGCAGGCGCAGCGCCTTGGCCTGTTGTTCCAGCCCCAGCAATTCACCGATCAGCCCGGCGGCTTCGACCGCCTCACCCGGGACCAGCGCGCGCAGCGGCTCGGGCAATTTGGTGCCCAGCACACTGCGCAGGTCTGGCCCGGCCAACAAGGCGGCCAGCGAGGCGCCGCCGTAAAGGAATTCCCGCCTGTTCGAAAACGTGTGCATCGACTCGCCTCCACGGCGAAGTCTAGCAGTTTCCTCGGCTTAGGCGAGTCGGCGTGACCTCAGCCTTCGGCTTCACGCTCAAACGCAGCATTGCCGCTGACTTTCGCAGCGAGCCGCCCCAGCGAGGCCGAAGCCAACGAAATCATCGTTTGCACCATGGCGCGCGGATCGGTCATTGCTTGTATCTCCAACGAGTTGAACCAGATCGGCAGTCTATGGACCTGTGCCGCGGGGACAAGACCGCGCGCGCCGCTTGCTTACAGCCGCGTTCCGTGCTGGCTGGCGGCGATGGAACTGCTCGCCGATCCCTGGACCTTGGCCATGGCCGTGTTGGCGGTTGCAATATTAGGATTGGCCAAGGGCGGCTTTGCCGGGCTGGGCGCGCTGGCCACGCCGCTGCTGGCGCTGGCCCTGCCCCCGGTCACTGCCGCCGCGCTGCTATTGCCGGTACTGCTGGTCCAGGACGTGGTCAGCGTCTGGTCCTATCGCAAGACCTGGGATGGGTGGGTCATCGGCTGGATGCTGCCCGGCGCGTTGGTCGGAGTGGCGCTGGGGACCGGGCTGGCTGCGGTCGTGCCGGAGGAAAAGCTGCTGGTGCTGCTAGGGGCAATTACGCTCGCCTTTGGCCTTTACCGGCTATGGCTGGAGCGCGGCGGGCGGATCGTGGCGCCCAGCAATTCGCCCGGCTGGGTGGGCACGCTGTTTGGCGTGGCGACCGGGTTCACCAGCCAGATCGCCCACGCCGGCGGCCCGCCGTTCCAGATGTGGGTCACCCCGCGCCGCTTGCCGCATCAGGTCTTCGTCGGCACCTCATCGCTGACTTTTGCCGCTATCAACTGGATGAAAGTGCCAAGTTACGCGGCGCTCGGTTCGTTCAACTGGACCGTGCTGCAAGCTGCCGCGTTACTGGCGCCGCTGGCGATCGCCACCACGCTGGCGGGGGTCTGGCTAATCCGCCGGATGGATCCCGCGCGGTTCTATAGCCTGATCTATCTGCTGATGATCGCGCTTGGATTGCGGCTGATCTGGCAGGGATTCTAGGCGATTTCGTCCAGTAAACGCCGTGCATTGGCCGCCAGAGCAGGCGAATCCATCGCCGCCGCACGCTTTGCGACATTGGCTGAAGACGCACAGAACTGTGCCGGGCTGCGCTGGTTGGCAAAGCGGTTGTAGAGCTGGGTCTGATGGCGATCCAGGCCCTTGCCATGGCGGCGCTGTTCGGCGGCATAAGCCTGCGATAGCAGCGCCTTGTGCCGCCCAAGAAAGCGCGAGTAGTACGCGGTTACCGGCGCACGGCCCCGGCCTTTGCAGGATAGCGCCGCAACATTCAGTCCGGCCCGCAAATGCCACACCGCCTCGCCCGGATTTGCTACAACAGCCGTGCGCTGCGGCACTGGCGGGAGCGAGGCGTGGCGCGGTGGCAGACTGTTGCGCGCCTGTTGCGGCGGCGGCTTGCCCGAACAGGCCGCCAGGCCAGCCAATAGCGCCAGGCTCAATGCGAATATCCTCATGGTGCGACCCCTCCGGCTTCTGCGTGCACGCCGCTGCGCACAGCGGCATCCGGGCACAGGCTAACTTGCGCCGGCTTGCACGGAGATTGCGATGAATGCCTAACCAGTGATTCAGTCTACACCGCGACCTTGCATCAGGCCGATCAGGACCAGAACCAAGCCTGCCACGACAGCTGCCGACAAACTGACCAGCAGTGCGGTGACCAGACCTTCCTGAACGGTGCCAGCCTGCCGTCCTGCTGCGGCCAGCGGCATGGTCTCGCGCCCGGCGCCCCAGATCGCCGCCAGCAATGTGGCGAGCCAATTTGCCACCATGCCATAGCCCAGCAGGCCCACCGCCCAGCGCTCTGAGCGCGGCGCGAGGCTAATGTGGCTCCAGACCCCGGCAAGGGCCAGCAGCAATGTTCCGCCCGATAACGCCGCAAGGTGCGAAGACAATCCCATCCGCGGATTGGCCATCTGGCCCGAAACAAACCCGGTCAGCAGTCCAGCCAGCACCAGTCCGGCGCCAAGCATCGCGAGGCGGCGCGGAGCAACAGAATGTTCGGTCATGGTAAGGCTCCCTTGTTCAAGGCCTGGCTCCGTCGGTTTCGATGGCCGGGCTGCGCTTCGGTGTGGTTTGCAGCAGCAACCAGGCCGCCAGCGTGATCGCGGCGGCGATCGCAAAGGCCACCCCCGGCCACACGAACGGCGCCGCCGGTGAGGTGAACCAGGCCATCGGCTGGATCAGTACCAGCGGGCCGACAATCGATCCGACCCCCATGACCATCGCCGCCAGTCCCTGAACTTCGCCCTGTGTTTCGGGCGTCGCGCGGCGCGAAAGCATCGCCATCAGGCTCGGCTGGACCAGCGACTGCACCGCCACCGCCGCCAGCAAGGCATAGGCCTGCCAGGTCGAATAGGCGAAAGCATAGCCAGCAAAGCCGATCCCTGCCCCGATCATGCCGACGGTGGCCGCGCCGCGCTCACCCAGCCGCTTGACTGCGCGGCCGGTGATCAAAATCTGGCTAAGCGCAATCACGATCCCGACCGCCGCCAGGCTGAGCCCGATCATCTGATCCGACCAGCCGAGCGCCGCGATCCCCCAAAAGCTCCAGGTCAAGGGATAGACCAGACTGGCGAGCTGCCACAGCAGCAGGACCAGCGCGATCCGGCGCATTCCTTCAGACTGTCCGGCGATCTTCCACGCCCCGAACGGATTGGCCCGGGCCCAAGCAAAGGGCCGCCGCAGTTCGGGTTTCAGCGTTTCGGGAAAGGCGATCAGGCCATAGAGGCAATTGGCCGAAGCCAAGGCCAGCGCCACCCAGAACGGGGTCCGTTCGCCAAATTGAACCAGCAATCCGCCCAGCGCCGGTCCCGCCACGAACCCGACCCCGAACCCGGCTGAGACCAGCGCAAAGTTCTTGGCCCGCTCGTCCGGATTGGTGACATCGGCAATCGCCGCCTGGGCCGGGGCATAAGACCCGCCGAACACCCCGGTCAGCACCCGGCCCAGCACGATCAGCGCCACGCTGCTGGCGACGGCTAGCACCGCATAATGGGCCGCCATCCCGAGCAACGCGATCAGCAGCACCTTACGCCGCCCGAACCGGTCCGACAGGTTGCCCAGGATCGGCGCCGAAACGAACGCTGCCAGCGCCATCGCCAGACTCATCCAGACCGACAGGCTGATCGCGCCGTCCAGCGACAGGTCTCCCACCCGCATCAGCAAGCGCGGCAGGACCGGCATGATCAGGCCAAAGCCCATCGCATCTATCAGGATCGTCACGAAAACGAAGATCAGGACCGGCCGGGGCGTGCTGATCATCCGGCGGTCTCTGCGGTGGTCATGGTCCAGAAGTGCGGTCCGCCCTTTGGCACGTCCCATTCGCTGGCGATTTCATAGCCGAGCCTCTGGTAAAGCCCGACATTGGATGGCGTCGCGGTTTCGAGCACCGACCGAACGCCCAGCCGCGCCGCTTCGGCCAGACCAAAACGGATCATTTGCCCGCCCAGCCCCTTGCCCTGGTGATCGGGATGGACCCCCGCCATCTTGAGGTACAGCCAATCCTCACCCTTGGGCAGGTGGCTGGTGATCCCGTCATCGGTGCGCAGCGCGCGCGGCAAGTGACGTCCGAAAATAGCAATGTGCAGCAATGTGTCCGGGTGCCACAGCGGCTCGTGGAAATGAACCAAGCCGGGTTGCCGCCACAGAGTGACTCCGGTCACATCGGCAGTGCCCAGCACCAGTCCGATCTTAAACTGTTGATCGACCATCCAGCCCATCAGCCGCCGCAGCCGCACTGCGCGGCTGGCCGCATCGGGCAGCATATGGACCATCGCCGGGTCGTGATGAAAGGCCAGCGCCAGCGTTTCGGCCGCGCGGTCGCGGTGGGTGGGGCCAAGCCGCATGATTGTGTGATCCATCGCCCCTGCCTGCCAGCCTTGCCGCCCAAGGGCAACCGATCTAAAGCGCGGCAACAGAACGGGATAGACCATGTCCGACGATGGCGAAGACTACGTCTATGATGAGGACAGCGGCGAATGGCTGCCTGCGTCCGAAATGGCAGCCAAGCGGGCGGAGGCCGATCGCGTCGAAGTGCGCGATGCGGTCGGCAACCTGCTGGCCGATGGCGACGCGGTTACCCTGATCAAGGATCTGACGGTCAAGGGCGCGGGCCAGACGCTCAAGCAGGGAACAGTCATTCCTTCGATCCGGCTGACCGGAGATGCCCAGGAGATCGACTGCAAGTATCCCGGGATCAAAGGCCTGGTGCTGCGCGCCGAATTCGTCCGCAAGCGTTAACCCCGGCCGAGCAGGCGCCGCATCAGACTAGGCGCCTCGACTGCAATATCTTCATCCTCTTCGCTGACTTCGATCCGGCGGCGCAGGACGGTTCCGGTCGGGCTGGCGTCTTCGTCCACCACGAGCCGGCCGCGCTGGATCAGGTTGAAACGGGTCAAGTTGGGCGTGGCGATTTCGAACCCTTCGGCTTCGTCATCCTGCTCTACAGCTTCGGGGGACTTCGCTGCGGGCACCTGGCGGACCACCGGCCAATGCACTGCGACCACTTCGGGGCGCAGCTCGATCAAGCCGGAAATGACTGGGATCGCGCCGGCCAGCCCGTGCGCATCCAATTGCACCGCGACCGCTTGATGGAACCGCAGCGCGCGCCACCAGCAACCGAGCACGAACTCGACATAGCGCAGCGGCGCGGGCGCGGCTTCGCCTTCTTCGCGGATGAAATGTCGTTGCTTGTGGTGAACCAGCGCGGTGTTGAGCACATCGAGCCCGTCGATTTCGAGGAAGGCTTCGATATCCTCGTCCCACCCGGCCCAATCAGGGCTGTCTGTGCGGCACTGCGCCAGCACGTCTTGAGCGCTGGCCGCTGACCAGTTCCAGGCATGGTCGGTATAGAGCCCCAGAACCAGATAGGGCCGGTGCTGCGCGCCCTTTTCAAAGGCCAGATCGGCTTCGTTGCCAATCGCAATGGTGGCACCGGTGATCGGCTCGCCCTCGTGATTTTTGACCGCTTCGGCCAGCTCGTCCCAACCGCTGATTTCGACCGCGGACAGGCTGGCACTGCGGCACAACCGCATCATTTCGCCGCCGCTTTCGATCAAGGCGGCGCGCAGGATCGCTTCGGCCTTGGCCAGTTCGCGTGCCTCGAACAGATCGCGCAAGGCGGCCTCCCAGGCGGCTTCCCCAGCGGCAGTGGCAAAAGTGGTCTGCAAGCTGTGCATCCCGGACGCTCCATCTGCGGCGGCGCCCTCTGCGCTACCGGCTTGGAGCGCAGGGTAAGGGAAAATGGTCAGCGACCGGTTAACCGCGCTATGATTAGGGGTTAGTCTACGCGGGGGCGCGCCGGGCCCAGCAGAAAAAGCACAAACAGCGCCGTAAACAGGGCATCGCACAGCATGACGCTCCACCCCCGCATCGCCGTCAGCCCGGATTGGTGGCGAAAGCGGGGACCGCGCCGGTATCGACCCAGCATTGCTTGGACTGGGTCCAGATATGCGCGGAAGGCTGGAAAAAGGCCGTATCATCCAGCGTGCCCGCTTTGACAAAGGTCAGGCCCGGCGCGACTTCAACCTTGCTGAACAGCGGCGATCCGCAGGTGCCGCAGAACTGCCGTTCTACCGCCTTGCCGCTTTCGCCGGAATCGAAATAGCTGGTTGGCGCGCCTTGGGTTACCACCACCGCCGTTTCGGGCACGCCCACGATAGTCGAAAACGCGCTTCCAGCCTGTTTTTGGCAATGGCTGCAATGGCACACTGCCTGCATCACGGGTTCACCGTGAATTTCATAGCGCACGGCGCCGCACAGGCAGCC
The DNA here is from genome assembly GCA_009885425.1 of Novosphingobium sp. GTDB lineage: Bacteria > Pseudomonadota > Alphaproteobacteria > Sphingomonadales > Sphingomonadaceae > Novosphingobium. Next base: position 8,176 of record VFKS01000526.1, on the reverse strand, counting down.
GCCGGTCATGGGTTGTGTCATTGTCCGCTCCTCTGCCAGCCAAGGTGCGGCACTGAGCGGGCCGGGTCAACTAATGGACAAACCGCGCCACGACATCGCGGTAGCTGCGCGATACCTTCACGTCGGCGCCCGATTCGAGCACCAGGAAGCATTCGCCATTGGTGTGCGGTTTGACCTGACGGACGTTGTTGAGATTGACGATCCAGCTGCGGTGGACCCGCTGGAATACGCGCGGATCGAGCCGCCGCTCTAGATCCTTCATCGTTTCGCGCAGGATCAGGCTGTTGTCAGCGGTGTAGATGCACATGTAATCGCCGGCCGCCTCGATCCGCTCGATCGAATCGACATCGACCCGGAAGATTTGCCCGCGATCCTTGATGTTGATCAGCTTTTCATAGCGCGCGGTCAGTTCTGGCTCGTCCGGCATCGCCTCCATCGCATCGGGGGCGACTTCGGCCAGCACGGTCTTGAGCTTTTCAGCCTCTTCGCTTGAGGCCTTTTCGGCGATCCTCAGCCGGACGCGTTCCATCGTGTCGGCCAACTTGTCTTCATCGACCGGCTTCATCAGGTAATTGACCGCATTGGCCTCAAACGCCCGCACGGCGTGTTCCTGATAGGCGGTGACGAAGACGATCAGCGGCGGTTCGATCTCCATGATCCCCTTGACCACCGAGAACCCGTCAAACCCCGGCATCTGGATGTCGAGGAACACCAGATCGGGCTTTTCGGTCTTGATCTTGCGGATCGCCTCGCGCCCATTGGAACAGGTGTCGATCACTTCGACATCGGGGAACTTGTCGAGCCGCAATTGCAGCCCCTGGATCGCGAGCTTTTCGTCATCGACGATAATGGTGCGGATGGTCATGGATTGGGGCCTCTAGCCGGCGAATGCCGGGCGCTTGTCCGCCGACAGGGCCGGTTGGACCTGTTCGCGGCGTTCGAAGGGAATCTCGATCAGCACGGCAAAACCGCCTTCAGTCGGTTCCATCGTTTCAAACCGGTGCTCCCCGCCATAGGCTTGGGCCAGCCGGTCACGAATGTTGGCCAGACCCACGCCGGTAGAAACCTGTTCGCCGCCATCGAATGTCACGCCGGTCAACCTGTTGCTTGACCCACCCGAATGCAAGCCGGGACCGGTGTCAGAGACGGTGATACGAAGGTTTGGGCCGATGAGTTGCGCTGCGATGGTGATTTCAGCGCCAGTTTCCTGCGGAGAGACCGCATATTTGATCGCGTTTTCGACCAGCGGCTGGAGCAGCAGCGAAGGCAGCAGCGCGGCCTCGGCCCCGGCCTCGATCTGGAACCGGGTCCGTAGCCGCTCTTCAAATCGCATCCGCTCGATCTCGAGGTAAAGCTTCAGCGTTTCGACTTCCTGCGCCACGGTGACCCGCCCGGTCGGCTCGTTGACCAAGGTGTAGCGCAGGAACGAGGACAGCCGGCTGAGCATCGCATTGGCCGGTTCGGTCTGTTTGAGCAGCACCAAGGTCGAGATCGAATTGAGCGTGTTGAACAGGAAATGCGGGTTGAGCTGATAGCGCAGCATTGCCAGCTGAGCGCTGGTCGCCTGGTTCTCCAACTTCAGCAGTTGGTCGTTCTGCTCTTCGATCTGGAGGAAAAAGTTGATCATGTAATAGAGCGCCGACCAGGCCAGCAGCAGCGTTGCATCAAGATAGAACAGCCCGATCAGCCGCTGGGCGAAACCGGCCCCGGCATCGCCGTAATAGAGCCCGCTGACCCAGGCATCGATAAATCCGTAAAGCGCGGCGGCAAGCGGGAAGACCAGCACGGTCACCCCCCAGGTGACCAGCGGGCGGCGGTTGATCAGCTGGCGGTAGATCACTGAGAGGATCAGAGTCAGCGACAGACCGGTAACTGTCGAGATCAGGACCAGCACCAGATAGGACATCGGCTGACCATTAGCGAGGCCCGAGGCTGCGCGCAGCAGCATCGCCCCACCCCACCCAGCAGCCTGGAGCCGCCAGAACGCGCGGTTCTTATTGGCGAAAAATGGGATCGGGCGAAAGGGCAGCACGGCCATGGCGGGAGTTCTTAGCAGGTTTTTGGCCCCGCCAAGAGCAGAAATACGGACCCCGCCCTTGGCCGGATCATTTGTTGCCCTCTGAACTGCGCGCGGCAGCAATCGCTTTGCTCAGCTCATCCCGGCCAACCGCACCGGCCAGCAGCTGATCGCCCACCACCCAGCTGGGAGTGCCATCAATCCCGAGCTGGCGGGCCAGTTCGATGTTATTCTTCAGTTCGGCATCGACCCGGGGATCGGCAATGAATTTGCGCGCACGGCCCAGATCGAGGCCAGACGCCTTGGCGGCGCCTTCGATGCTGGCGGCATCGGTTCGCCCGGTGGCGAACATCGCCTTGTGAAACGCCGGGTATTTGCCCTGTTCGGCCGCGGCGAGGCCCCAGCGGGCGGCATCGGCGCTGGTCGGGGCGATGATCGGCAGTTCGCGGATCACTACCTTGAGATCGGGGTTGGCGGCAATCAGTGCATCAACCTCGGGCACGCTGGCGCGGCAATAGCCGCAGGCGAAATCGGTGAATTCGACCAGCACCATGGTCCCGTTAGGATTGCCCATGACCGCGCCGGGGAAAGCCACTTCCAGCTTGGGTCCAACGGCGCCGAGCTGCTTGCCCGTTTCCTTCTTGCGCAGGTTCTCCATCGCTTCGGGCAGGATTTCGGGGTGGGCCAGGATATAGGCGCGCACGATCCCTTCAACTTCGGCCTTGCTTCCGGCTGAAGCGCTTGATCCGCCCAGCACCCAGCCCGCTGCACCGCCGGCCAAGAGGAGGGCGGCCCCGGACAGGACCAAGGGCAGGGTGGTTGCGTTCGATGTGCTGGCCATACCAGCGCGCTACCTGCGTTTCTTCTGCTGTTCAATCATTGCCCGCGATTGCATCGCGATATCGCCCGCGCGCAACCAATCGGGCGAGTCTTTGGGCAGGCTAGCCTGCGCCATTTCCGCCGAGCGCAGCGCCATCGGAAAATTCCATTGAAGCGACTGCTGTTCAGCACTGGCGAGCTGGGCGCGCGGGATATCGCCCTTCATCCCGTAAATCACGCCAAGCTGATACCAGGCGAAAGGATTTTCCCGATCGAGCGAGACTGCCGCTTTCAGCACCTGTTCCGCCTCGGCCAGATGAACCGGGTCTTCGGTCGCGACCAGCGCATGGCCAAAGGCGGTGGCGATGAGCGGGTGATAGCCGCTGAGTTCGGTCGCCCGGCGCAGCGGCGCCAGCGAATCAACCGGACGGCCTGATTCAAGCAGAACCTGCCCTTTCAACTCCAGAAAATAGGGGTCGTTTGGTGCCGCCGCGAGCAGCGCGTCGACCTCTACCAGTGCCTTGTCGAGCCGCGCATCCTTGTGCCAGGCATAGGTCCGGGCATAGCGCGCCGGCACCCCGGTCATCGTTTCGGGATAGACCTGCAAGGTCCGCGCGGGTTCGGACATAAAGCCGAACAGCTTGGCCTTTATCCGATCAAACCGGCCTTCCAGCGCCGGATCGGGCGGTGTGTTCCAGGCCGGATCGACCTGATAGCTATCCTGCAGGAACGCGATCCGGTCCGAGGTCATCGGGTGGGTCCGATAGAACTCGTTGTCATAAGTGCGGACAAAGCCGTGCCGCGTTTCCAGGTTCTGCAGCCGCTTGAAAAAGGCGATCGAGCCGCGTCCGGAAATTCCGGCCTTGGACAGATACTGCGCGCCGGCGGCATCGGCGCTGGCCTCTTGCCCGCGGTTGAAGGCAAGGTATTTGCCAAGCGCCGCCTGCTGTCCGGCCATGATCACCCCGATCGCGGCATCGCCCGATCCCGCCGCTGCGGCCAGACCGCCCAGGATCAGCGAGAGGATCGATATCCCGGTCGCTTCGCGCGATCCGCCGCCTGAAATGACGTGACCACCGGTGATATGGCCCAGTTCGTGGGCGATCACGCCCTGCACTTCCAGCGCCGATCCAGCCTCGTTGATCAACCCCGAATGGAGATAGACCACTTGCCCGCCCGCAACGAAGGCGTTGATCGAAGGATCGCCGATCAGCACCACGTTGACATTGCGCGGATCGAGCCCCGCCGCGAGAATCAGCGGGCGGGCCATATCGTGCAGCAAGATCTCGGTTTCGGCATCGCGCAGGATCGATTGGGCCATGGCCGGCGAAATGCTCAGCGAGACGGCCAGCACCACCGCGAGGCAGCGCGCGAAAAAGCGGGAAAAAGTGCGCATCAAGGCCACGATTAGCGCACTTTCGCCTGAACCGCGCCTGAAGCCCCGCCCTGTGCGGCCAGGAATGTTAGCACGGGACCCAGCACGCCGGGATCGCGATTGAACGGCGCGCCCAGCTTCATCACAGTTCCCGAATGATCGACCCCGGCCAGGATCACCGGCGTGGTTGGGTGACCGGCGGCAGTCAAGGCCTTGCCCAGCGCAACCGAATTGCGCGGCTTGACGGTCTCATCACTATCCCCCGTCAGCAACAGGATCGGCGGTGCGTCACCGCGGACAAAGTTGATCGGCTGGGTAATCGCCGGGTCAGGCTGATCGCCAAAGGCATTGCGTGCCGAATCGCTGGTGAATGGGAAAAAGTCATAGGGCCCGGACAGCCCGACCACAGCTTTGACAAAGCCGTCCGGCACCCCGGCCCGACCCAGCCACTGCCGATCCAGCCCCAGCATCACCACATTATAGGCCCCGGCCGAATGCCCCATCAGGAACACCCGCCCCGGATCGCCGCCGTTTCGCGCAGCGTTGGCATGGACCCAGGCCACCGCCGCCGCGCTGTCTTCGAGCATATGGGGATACTTGCCCGCTAGGCCGAGCCGATAACCGGCCAGCACCACCAGATAGCCGCGGCGGGCAAATTGCCGCCCGACAAAATGATAGTCCCCCGGTGTGCCCGAATGCCAGCCGCCGCCGTGGATGAACACCAGGACTGGGTGCGGACCCGGGGCGCCCGGTCCGATCACTTCGATCCGCTGGGCCGGATCGGTGCCATAGGCCACATCGCTTTCCAGCACGGCGGTGCCCGCTGTGCCCGCCAGGGTCCGATCGGACCATTCAAGCAGCGCCACCGCATTGGTCGCCATGGCATAACGCCAGGCCCCGAATAGCGCCGCCACCAGCAGCGCCAGTCCGATCAATACCCAGCCCATCCGCGAGATCCGTTTCTTTGTCGTCAGCCCTGTCATGATGACCACCATAAGGATTTTATCCTTTTGGGGAAGCAACACCGGCCCGCTCCCCCGGCCCAACCACCCATTAAAGGTTACCCTGTGGGTGGTTGGGCCGGGGGAGCGGGCCGGTGTTGCGGCTTTGCCGATTAAAAAAGCAAAGGCGCGCCATGCCCCCCGACATGGCGCGCCCAGCTGGCTGAAATGTGGGATGGATCAGCCGAGCAATTTCTTCGCCGCCTTTTCGAGCAGCAGGACATCGTCGGCCACTTCGCCGAGCAGCACCACTTCGCCTGTCGGCAGGCGGCGGGCCACCAGCAGTGTGAATTCGGCGCCATCGCTGGCCACTGCATCCAGCGGTGCATGATCGAGCTTGCGCAGTTTTTTCGCCAAAGCTTCGTGCGGGGTATCCCGCAATTCGGCCGGCTTTCCGTTTTCGGCGCGCTTGATCCGGCGTTCTTCGCCAACTACGCCTTTCAGCCCGCCAGGCGCCGCGGCCAGATAGCCGGCGAGCGATCCGCGGCCCAGCGTCAGCCGGTGCGCAAGGCTCAGCGCCGAGGCATATTCGGTCAGCCGGGTTTTGTCGTAGTCAGCCCCGAACACCAGTTTGACCACCGGGGTCATCGGCGCGCGGTCTTGCACGGTCAGGCCCGAATCGGCCACCAGTTCGGTGAATTCTGCCTCGGCATCAGCAGCCGCGAGCGAGAAGTCATAGGCCCTGCCAATTGCGGCATAGAGCGCTGAACGGGTCCGGTCCTCACTGCCTCGCGCGGCTTCGGCCAGTTCACGGGCGCTGGCCAGCCAATCGGCCAGGGCCATGTCAGTTGGATCGACGCTGTCTTCGGCTACTGCTTCGACTTCGGCAAACCGGTCAAGCTCGAGCGGTTCCGGTTCGTCTGCGGCGTCCTGTGTGCGGGCCATGGCCCGCAGATCGAGTGGCGCCGCTGGGGTGTCGTCGTCTTCGTCATCGCTTTGATCGGCGACAGCAAAGCGGCCAAATCCGGGCGAAGGCAGATCGTCTTCAGCCTCTTCGGCAAGGCCGGCCAGATCGAACACATCGTCTTCGTCGATCGGATCAGCCGGGCCATCGGCCCAGTCGACCATCGGATCATCCCGCCGCGCCTCGGCATGACCATTGGCTTCGAGCGCCTGATCGATTTCGAGCAGCAGTTCGTCGGTGGTGGCCTGATCGGCCAGCTCTTTCCAGTTGATCACCCCATAGATGAAATCAATGGTCTCATCATCCGAGGAAAATGGCAGCAGGATCCCGCGATAGAGGATCGTCCGGCCGCGTTGGTTGACGAATTCGGCTTCGAACCCGATCGGCGCCTGATTGGCCAGAATCTGCATGTAATGGTCGGTGATGCGCGATAGCAGCGAGCGCGCCGGAACATCCGACAGCGTGGTAATCACCCCTTCGCCGCCGCATTCGGTCGCCAGCATATCGCCCAGATAGCGGATCGTCGGATCCTCGATCCCGGTCGAGAAATCGAGCAGGACACTGTAAGGCCCGAAATCGGTCAGCGCTTCGGGTTCGAGCGTATCGACCGCTGGGAAGTTGCGGTTATCGAGCAGCCCGGCCCAATGGTTGTAGGCGCGGACCTGCATCCGCCGTTCGTCCTGCCCGATCGGGCTGGGCGGCGGTTCGCGCGGGGTTTCTTCCTCGCCGAAATCAACTTCGGGCCAATCGCCACTGCCTGAGGCCTGATCGATATAGTTCCCGCGATACGTATCCATGTGGAATCCCCACCAAGTCACTGGTCAGTTCCGGTTTTGGCGCAACATGGTAAATTTTGCGTTAAGTTGCGCTGGGCTTTTCAGCCAGAAATCCGCCCATTGGTGTGGTCGGCGGTCAGTTGCCCCAGCCCGACAGCTTTGGATCAATCAGCGCTTGCTGGCGGCGCAGCGCGGCGCGGGCAAGGCGTTCAGTCTCGGCCTTACGGCGCGCGGCAGCTAGCGGGACCGTGACAGCTGGGCGAAGGATTTCAGCGTCATAGCCATCGGCGACAATCAGCCCGCAGCGATCGGGCAGAAAACCGGGGTCTTCCAGGCACGCCCGGTCGAGATGCGGGGCGAGGCCCCAATAGAACCGGTCGCAGTGATCGAGGTAATCGGTCCATTTGCCATCACCGAGCAGATCCGCCCGGCTGACCTTGATCTCGACAATCACCAAGTGGCCTTTGGCATCGATCCCCATCAGATCGGCCCGGCGACTGGACCGCAGCGGCATTTCCGGCAGACACCAGATATCGTTGCGCGCAAAAAGCCGGCAGATCCCCCGGGCGACGGCCTGGGCTGCTTTCAGATCAGGATCAGCGGGAATCGCAGCGGGTTGAGGCATAGCGCAACCCTAAGAACAAATCAGCAACCTAGCAAGCCTGCTTACATAAAGCGACGCGGGGCGGCTTCTTCGGGCGGCGGAGTCAGCGCCAGCAAAGCGGCGCGGGCGGCTTGGAATTCCTGCCATAGCGCCAGGGCCGCCGGGGCCGGATTGACCCCGCGGGCGTGGATCGCCAGCAATGCGGCCAAGCCCGGCTCCATCACGGCGGATAGATCGTCGATCCCTTGCTCGGCCAGTTCACAGCGCCAGCCACCGACATCGCGCATCATCGCCGGGAAATTGCGAATCTCTGGCCGCATCGCTTCGGGTGCCATTCCGGTCAGCGAACCGACCACGGCAACGGCATCGTGCAGCGCCGACCACTTCATGCTCATCGCGCTGGCCGAAACCTGTCCAAATTCGGGCCGCCCGGACGTAGGCAGCGTGCCAGCGGCAGGCGAAACGGGCGGGGCAAAGCTGGTGTGCATATTCATAGGCGCGACACCTAAACCCGTCGCCCTTGCCAAATCGCTAATCCGTAATGCCGATACGAAAAGGCACTGGCGCAAGCCGCCGCGCGCTGCTAACCGCGCCGCTGAATGCATCCGTAGCTCAGCTGGATAGAGTACTGCCCTCCGAAGGCAGGGGTCACAGGTTCGAATCCTGTCGGGTGCACCATT
>VFKS01000122.1 GCA_009885425.1 Novosphingobium sp. | reverse complement strand
TCGTCGCCCTCGTCCTCACCTTCGCTGGGTTCAGAGGCGACTTCGCTAGGGGACTGGTCCTCTTCCGATTCGCCATCATCGGGCTGGTCTTCGCTGTCGTCCTGATCCTCGCTGTCCTCGCCGTCTTCGCTATCCTGCTCGCTCGGCATCGCCTGCGTCAGTTCGAGGTGCTGAAGCATATCGAGCGCGAGGCCCTGAAACGCCTCCTGATCATCAAGGCTGAGCGCCAGAGCATCGAAATCAGTTCCGGCCCGGTCGGCGATCCAGCCGCGCAGCATATCGACCCCGGCGCGGGCCGCTTCGGGCACCGGCTGGCCAGTCAGATGTTCGCGCAGCATCAGCGCCAGCGCAGCAGGGATTGGAACCTCTTCGGGGCGCGCGGCGCGGGTGATCGGATCGCCGCCGATCCGCACATCGTTGGCAGCATCCAGATTGGCCCGCATCCCGGCATAGGCCTTTGAGCCCAGCGCTTCATAGCGAACGGCCTCAACCGCATCATAGGCGGCCCGCGCGGTCGCTTCGGAGGGAGCGTTCTTGCCATGCAGGCTTTCGTTATGGTGGCGGATTTTCAGCGCAAAGCTATCGGCGAACCCGCGCGCTTCCATCGCCTGTTCACGCGGCAAGTTGCGGCCCGGCATCGGCACGCGCATATTCTTGCCATTGATCACCGGCGCATCGGCGGTCCAGGCCAGTTCCACCTCAGGCTCATGCGCGATCGCCCGGCTGGCGCCGGTCAGGACGTTTTTGAAACGATCGAGAGGGGATTCATCTGCCATGGCGGATCTGGTTTAGATCGCCTGCCCGGTCTTGGCCCAATCGGCCAGGAAGCCTTCGATGCCTTTGTCGGTGAGCACGTGCTTGAACAGTGCCTTGATAACGGCCGGCGGCGCGGTCATCACATCTGCGCCGATCCGGGCCGATTGCAGCACGTGCAGCCCGTGGCGGACCGAGGCTACCAGGATTTCTGTGCGGAAATCGTAATTGTCATAGATCAGCCGGATATCGCCAATCAGTTCCATGCCGTCGAAGCCGTTGTCGTCATGACGGCCCACGAACGGCGAGATGAATGTCGCTCCGGCCTTGGCCGCGAGCAGCGCCTGATTGGCCGAAAAACACAGCGTGACGTTGACCATGGTGCCTTCGCCGGTCAGCGCCTTGCAGGTCTTCAGGCCATCAATCGTCAACGGCACCTTGATGCAGACGTTGTCGGCGATCTTGCGCAGGATTTCCGCCTCACGCATCATCCCGGCATGGTCGAGAGCGACCACTTCGGCGCTGACTGGGCCATCGGTGATCCCGCAGATCTCCTTGGTCACTTCCATGAAATCGCGGCCCGACTTCATGATCAGGCTGGGATTGGTGGTGACACCATCGAGCAAGCCCGTAGCGGCCAGTTCCTTGATGTCGGCAATTTCGGCGGTGTCGGCGAAGAATTTCACGGGGCTGCAGCTCCTGCTTGCGAGTCAGGACCGGCTAGTGGCATGGAACCGGCCTCGCTCCAAGCCCCCACCACCCCCAACCCCCTCCTCTGAAGAGGATGGGGCTTTTGACAGGGCATTGCCCCCTCCTCTTCTGGGGATGGGGCAATTAACGGCGCCTTCTTCCCACCTCCTCTTCAGAGGAGGGGCCGGGGGTGGTGCCTTTTCCCGATCAAAGAACCTTGAACACGCCGATCAGCAGCGGATCGCGGGTGCTTTCCGGATTGGCCCGGATCGGGCCTTCTTCGGAACCGATCTGATACCAGATCGCATTGTCAGCTCGGTTGGCGACAGCTTGCGCAACGCTGCCCAGTTCGACACCTGCGAGCGCCTTGATCGCCTGACCCAGAATCGGATCGCTCGACACGCGCAGGGCGTCGGTCAGTCCGGGGATCATCGCATTGATCAATGCCGGGCCCATTGCGCTTCGCAAATGGGTGGTCGCAGCAGTTGGTCCGCCGCGGACGATCCCGACCGCATCGGGGATAGAAATGCTGCGCACAGCCTCAAGCACCACCGGCGCGGCGCGCTCGGCACCTTTTTCGGCGACGATGTTGAGCTGTTTCTGCAGCTGGCTCTTGAACGCAGTTGACGTCAGCAGACCGCGCAGCACTCCGCCGCTGCTGCTGAACAGGGTCGGCAGTTCGAACCGCGCCACTTCGCTATCCCAAAAACCGCCCGGTGCGGTCAATTTGGCAAAAGCGCGTTCGGAGGACAGGGTCAGCAACCGCTTGAGCGCATCGACCATCGAAAACCCGCCGAGCGAGGCGCAACCGGGGAGCAGCAGAGCGCTTGCGCCCACCGATCCAACCAGAAAGCTGCGCCGCGCTATCGATGTGCCAGTCAATTGTTTCATGAACCTTGTTCCTTGCCGTGCGGGGGCTGTCACCCGCCGCCGAATGCCGCCATAGAGGCGCTTCATGAACCGTGTCCGACTCCTTGTCTTCAACCCGGCCTTACCGGTGCTAGACTATCGCCTTCCGGCTGGAATGGCGACAGAATTCGGGCAGCTGGTGATCGCCCCGCTGGGACCGCGGCAGGTGCTAGGGATTGTCTGGGAGCCTGAGCGGCTGCCGGGCGAGGAAGTAGCCGAAGCCAGGCTGCGCCCGATCCTGGAGGCACTGCCGGTCCCGCCGCTGTCGGCCCCGCTGCGCCGCCTGATCGAATGGTGCGCCGACTATTACGTGGCACCGCTTAACTCCGTGGCACGAATGGCGCTGGGCAGCATGGCGGCGCTGCGCGGTGGCGGCACCATCACCGAATACCGGCTATCGGGCGAGGAACCCAAGCGCCTGACCCCGCAGCGCGCCGCCGCGATGGACGCGCTCCACGGCGAACAGGCCAGCATCCGCGAACTGGCCCATATCGCCGGGGTATCCGAAGGCGTGCTGCGCGGCATGGTTGGCTCGGGGATCCTTGATCCCGTCACGGTCGATCTCGATCGCCGTTATCCCCGGGCCCGGCCCGATCATGCCGTGCCCGCGTTGTCCGAGGCCCAGCAGGCCGCCGCGGATACCTTTGTCGCAGCAGTCAAGGCCGAGAACTTCGCCCCATTCCTGCTCGACGGCGTTACCGGATCGGGCAAGACCGAATGCTATTTCGAGGCGGTGGCCGAAGCGATCCGGCTGGGGCGGCAGGTGTTGGTCCTGCTTC
>VFKS01000216.1 GCA_009885425.1 Novosphingobium sp. | reverse complement strand
GTGCGCCGGGCGGCGCGGCGGGCGGTGGTTAGCATGGCCTGATCGGCCGAAGGGTCAAGTTGCACAGGCGTCCTCGCGATATATGTTCATGAAATGTTCCACACGGATCGCGGTTGCATCGCGGGGTATGCGGCCGTTGCGCAGGTCCTGAACAAAGCGCGGATCGCGCGTGGCGAGCCGCCCGAACTTGGTCCAGGGCATTCCGGTTTCACGCAAAAAGCGTTCGATCCGGGAAATTAGCATGGTGAGGTGCCCCCTTTCTGGGTTGCCGACGAATCGGAGTAGGAATAATCCTGTTGTTGAGGGCGAAATCCTACTTGTCTAGGAAAAATACATCGTATATGTAGGAAATATGGAAAAGCTCACCAAACCAGAGATGGAGGCCCGGGCCCGGCTGCTGGCCCTGGCGCGGGCCCGGAAGGTCAGCCTTGCCCGGCTGTCCGAACTGATCGGGCGCAATACCACGTATTTACAGCAGTTTGTCGGCCGGGGTAGCCCGCGCCGGCTGGAGGAGCGCGACCGCCATACGCTCGCCCGGTTCTTTGGAGTGGAGGAAGGCGTACTGGGCGCACCCATAGGATTTTCCCCGCCCGAATCGCCCCCACGCCGGGCTGAATGGTGCGATGTGCCGCGGCTGGGGCTGGGGGCATCGGCTGGGCCGGGGGCCTTGGCGGCAGAGGAACTGCCAATTGGCGCGTTCCGCTTTTCGGCCCGCTGGCTGCGCGAACAAGGGCTTGATCCGGCACAGCTTTCGGCGATCCGGGTCGAAGGCGATTCGATGGAAGCGACCCTGCGTGATGGCGATGAAATCCTCGTCGACCGCGCCCCGCGCCCGCTGCGCGATGGGATTCACGTGGTTCGCAGCGGCGATGCGCTGATGGTCAAACGGCTCGATCTGGCCCGGCCCGGCATGGTGGCCCTGGTCAGCGACAACCCGGCCTACCGGACGATTGAACTGGCACCTGATGAAGTGCAGGTGATCGGCCGGGTCGTGTGGAAGAGCGGGCGACTTTAGCTGAATCCGAACAAGACTGGAGCGATTGTAGTCCAGAACTGACTGCGCGCGATAAGCGGCTCGACGGCGTGGAGTGGGATCAAGACCAGCGCCGCCCACAATGTGACGGGATGGATGCTGCCAAGTCTTTTCCGGTCATAGAGCGCCAGAGCGATCAGTAGGGTATCCGCCACCAGATTGGGCGCCATGTCCAACCATGGGTACGGTAATGGAACAAGAAAGACGATGCGAGAAAAGGCCGGCCCGAACAGGTTCAGCGCGGCAACGAACATCAGCCGTCGATGCCATTCAATTCGGCGAGTTGCCTCAAAGATCCCCCAGCCGAACGCGACAGAAAAAACCAGCATGTCGACCAGATTGTAAATTGAAAATTCGAAGGGCTGGGCCAAACCCTTGGCCTGTCGCTCGCCTGCTGATGTGACCGTCTGCCAAAGGCCGAGCGGCAGGATCGCTCCTGCCAGCGCTACCCCTGCAATTCCCAACTCACGGTGGAGCCGAAGATTGCCTTTGCGAACCAACAGGGTTTGGAAAAGGTAGAGCCCAATCCAGCTGAAAAATGCCAATCCGTGCAAATGCCGCAGCAATGTGAATGACTTGCTGCCGGTCGCAAGCGGGATGAAATAGGTGATCGGAAAGCTCAGTAAAACCAACACCGTGATCAGGATCGCAGTCCTGCTGAAAAACGATCCCCGTTTGGGAGCCATTCGGTTTTCGGTCATCGTAAATCCCCCGATTTTGCATGACCCGCAAGCAAGCTAGCAGATGCGGGATTCGAAGCAATTCACTTAGCTTTCGTATCGGCGCGCCGATCAAGCTGTTCAATCGCGACCCTCATCCGGCGCTGTTACCGCTGTTGATTATCGACGTTGCGGTAGGCTTGCATGACTGGTCCTGTAGCGTCATTGAGCAGCTATGCGGATTGCCCTGTTCGAACCTGAAATTGCCGGAAACGTTGGTACCGTGCTGCGGCTCGGGGCCTGTTTTGGAGTGGCGGTGGATCTGATCGAGCCGATGGGTTTCGAATGGGACGACCGCCGGGTGCGGCGCGCGGCGATGGACTACATCGATCATGTCACGATTGTCCGCCATGCCGATTTTGAAGCTTTCAGAGAGACGGCCGGCATGCGCCGACTGGTGCTGTTCACCACCAAAGCCGCGCAATCGATCTACGATTTCCGCTTTCAGGCCGATGACATACTGCTGTTCGGCAAGGAAAGCGCTGGCGTGCCGCCGTCAGTGGCTGAGATCTGTGGTGCCCGTTTGCAGATTCCGATCCGGGCCGAAGTCCGCTCGTTGAACCTGGCAACCGCCGCATCGCTCGCACTTGGCGAGGCTTTGCGTCAGACCGGGGGCTTGCCAGAAGGGTGATGCTGCGGGGGAGGGCGGCTG
>VFKS01000333.1 GCA_009885425.1 Novosphingobium sp. | reverse complement strand
TCCAGCCAGACCATGGCGGCGCGCAAGGTGCCGGGGCTCTATGCAATCGGCGAGGCGGTCGACGTAACCGGGTGGCTGGGCGGCTATAACTTCCAGTGGGCCTGGGCGAGTGCCTATGCGGCAGGTTCAGCCTTGTAGGGCGAGCACCTCGCGCCGCTCACCCAGCCGCACCACCAGATCGGCGCGCTGTGGCATCTCTTCCAAAATCCAGCGGGTCAGGCGTTCGTAGTGCTGGATGAAGCGCGCGACTTCCGCCGGGCGCATCACCGCCGGGCCACCGCCAGCGCGCAGCTCGGCTTCCTGCTGTTCACGCCATTTCGCCACCACCTCCCAGCCCGGCGCCGCGAGCAGGACCAGCAGGTCGATCCGGGCGAACAGAGTCTGATAGTCCCCTGTCAACGCGGTATTGGCGTAGCCGCGCCACACCGCCTGCGGGTCCTCCTCAGCCTCCAGCGAATTGACCGGCTCCGTAACATCGGACTGCGGCCGCGCGCCGAGACACCAGCCTTCGAGCAACAGCACTTCGCAACTTTCGGGCGCATATGGCCACTCACCGACTGGCAAGCGATCATCCGCCGCCTTGGCAAAGCGCGGCAACAGCGCACCTTCGCCGCGTTCCAGTGCCGCAATCGTCGCCAGCCCGAGCGCAACGTCATGCGTCCCCGGCACGCCGCGCGTCGCAAACAGCGGGTGGACCTCTGCCGCCAGCCGCTGCCGTTTGGCGCGAGGCAAGTACAGATCATCAAGCGAAAGCGCGGCGACCCGCACGCCGTCCTCACTCAACAAGGCAGCAAGTCTTGCAACCAAGCTGGTCTTCCCGCTGCCCTGCGCACCGCAAATCCCGACCACCAGCGGCTGGCGCTGCGGCGCAGTGCGGGCGCGGACGATCCGGTCCAGGATAGCGTTCGTCAGGCGCGGGTCGATCATGCCTGCTTGCCTAGCAGGGTTCCGCCCCCTGCACAGCCTCTGCACAGCAAGCCAAAGCAATCCCCACGCTGGCGCAATCATGGCATCCACTTATCCGCGCGATAGGACCATGGGTGATTTTCAGGAGGGCAGGTCATGCAGGGATTGCGTAAACGCTGGGATGGAACCTTTGCGCTCAAGATCGTCGGCGCGCTGGGGGTGATCGCGCTGGCTGACTGGCAGTTCTATCAGCGC
>VFKS01000447.1 GCA_009885425.1 Novosphingobium sp. | reverse complement strand
TGTCCAGCGGGGCAGGGATCAGCGCCAGATTGAGCGCGAAGGCCGCCAGAAACACTAGCGGTTCGCCGCCTGCCGCCCACCACAGATAAGGGATGCCGATCAGGCTGCCGATCGCCATAGTCAGCCATAACCGACGGTAGCGCAGCTTAACAAAGCCGACCGTGCCAAGCCCGCTTGCCATCCGCCCTTCGTAGGTTCGGGCCATGACATAGCCCGACAGCATCATGAAGAAGTCGACCGCGAGATAGCCCTTGGCCCACCAATCGGGGAACGCGGCATAGGTGGCATGGGCATGAAACCCAACCACGCTGAGCGCCGCTATCCCGCGCAGGCCATCAAGTCCGTGGACCCGGCCCGGCGCGCTCACGGTAGCAGCCGCTCGATAAACCAGAAGCCGGCGGTGATGCCGATGGCATAAGTGGCCGTCACGGTCGCGGGGCGCAGCATTGCGGGACTATATCGGCGCAGTAGCGTGAGGAAAGCCAGAACGGCGGCCACGATCACCAGCTGACCGGCCTCAACCCCCAGATTGAAGGTCAGCAGCGCGGTTGGCACGTCGCTTTCCGGCAGGCCAATCTCGCGCAGGGCCCCGGCAAAGCCGAACCCGTGGATCAGCCCGAACAGGAACGCGACAGTCCAAGGCGCGCGTTCGGCCAGATTGGGCTTGTCGGGATCACTTTTGACGATCTCAACCGCCAGAAACACGATTGAAAGCGCAATCAGCGCCTCGACCGGGGCCTGGGCCAGCCCGACAAAGCCCAGGGTCGATCCGGCCAGCGTGATCGAATGCGCCACCGTGAACGCGGTCGCCGCCTTGATCACCGCACCAGCGCGTCCGATCAGAAGGACCAGCGCGATCACGAACAGCAAGTGATCATAGCCCTCGAGGATATGGATGATCCCCAACACGAAATAGCTACGCGCGACTTCCCAGCCATCGGGCACGGTCTTCACCTCGACCATCGCCAGTTCCTGCGTCAGACGCGCCGCCTGAACCGGCCGGCCCAGCGGGGCAACGCGGAGTAAGGCATCGGTGAAAGCGGCGTCCATCCCTGAAAGGCCGATCTGCGATCCGGTCAGATCCTTGGTGCAGGTCAGCCGGCTTTCAGCGACCAGCACCATGCCTTCGACCCGGGCCTGCGGCGGCGATTGGGTGCAGAACTCCGGAAAGGCCGGACGGGTGCGCGTGGCGAGGCCGCCGAGCACCGGGGCCTTCCAGACCAGTTTCCAGTGCTGGGCATCTTGCTGGGTAAATTCGAGATAGCCGGGGCGCAGCTCGTCGGCCTGAGCGGGCAAAGCGGCCAACAAGGCCAAAAGCGACAGAGCAATGCGTGCCAGCCAGCTCACTTCGGCAGCTCGATCACCACATCATAGCCCTTGAGGATCCGGGCATAGGCATCGCTCTGTGCCTTGGTGGTGGCAGCGGCGCGCCAGTCGTTCTCGACCCGCTGGCGGACCTTGACCAGCACTGGCGGCTGCGCGGCGCCGCGATTGGTCACCCGGACGATGTGCAGACCAAGCCCCGATGCAACCGGTCCGGACCATTGCCCGGTCGGCTGACCTCGCAGGGCTAGCGTGAATTCATCGCCAAACTGCGCAGCAATGTCTGCGCTCGATGCATCGCTGAACTTGCCGGGAATCGGGATTGGCAAGATAGGCACGGTCCCGCCGCTGCGCAGGATCGGCAGCTGCTGTTCGGCCGTGCGGCGCGTATCAGGCGTATCGGCCCCCAGAAAGATCTGCTCAAAGCTGGTCAAGGGATCCTCGGCATAGCGCGCCGGGTCCTTGTCAATCAGCGCCTGCAATTCGGCGTCGCTGGGGGTCTTGGT
>VFKS01000371.1 GCA_009885425.1 Novosphingobium sp. | reverse complement strand
CCTCTGCCGCAGCCTCAGCGGCCATCATCCCGCTTTTCATCGCGGTATGGCTGCCCTTGATCCGGGGGACATTGAGGAAGCCCGCGGTGCAGCCGATCAACGCGCCGCCGGGGAACACCAGTTTTGGCAAGCTCTGGAACCCGCCATCGCAGATCGCCCGCGCGCCATAGGAAACGCGCCGACCGCCCTTCAGGATCGCGGCGATTTCTGGATGAGTCTTCCATTGCTGGAACGCTTCGAAAGGCGAGAGATGCGGGTTGGCATAGCCGAGCCAAACGACATAACCCAAGGCCACTTGGTTGTTTGCCTGATGGTAGAGAAACCCGCCGCCGAACCCATCTTCGTCCTTCACCGGCCAGCCTTGCGTATGGATCACCCGGCCCGGCGCGTGGTTTTCGGGATCGATATCCCACAGTTCCTTGAGGCCGAGGCCGTAAACCTGAGGCTCGCAGTTCGCTTCCAGATCAAACTTGGCTTTGACCTGTTTGGTCAGGTGGCCGCGCGCGCCTTCGGCAAACAAGGTATATTTGGCGTGGAGCTCAAGCCCCGGCTGATAGTCACCCTTGTGGCTGCCATCCTTGGCCACGCCCATGTCCTGCGTCGCCACGCCTTTGACCGAGCCGTCATCATTGTAGAGCACTTCGGCGGCGGGAAAGCCGGGGAAAATTTCCACCCCCAGCCCTTCGGCTTGCTCAGCCAGCCAGCGGCACAGGTTGCCGAGGCTGCCGGTATAGGTGCCCTTGTTGTTCATGAACGCCGGAGCGAGCAGATGCGGCACGGCGAACTTCTTGCTGGCCGACAGCACCCAGTGCTGGTTATCGGTCACTGGCGTTTGCGCCATCGGGCAGCCTTGGTCACGCCAATCGGGCAGCAACTCATCCAGCGCCTTGGGATCAACCACCGCGCCCGACAGGATATGCGCGCCGACTTCGGACCCTTTTTCAAGGATACAAACCGAAAGGTCAGCATTGACCTGTTTAAGACGGATCGCCGCGGCCAGGCCCGCTGGCCCGCCTCCAACAATCACAACGTCATACGGCATCGATTCGCGTTCGCTCATGGCCCTGTTCCATACCCTCGTGAATTGGCTTTTCTTGGCGCTAACCCTTGAAAGCTGCGGCTGGGCAGGTCAAGACTATTGCGGTGACTTTGTCTTCCCCCACCAGACCCGCTGCGGCGCGGTTATCCAGCGATATCGCCGCCGCGCTTGATTGGTGGCGCGGGGCCGGAGTCGATCACGATTACAGCGATACCGCCCGCGATTGGCTGGAGCCGCGCATGGCTGCCGCTACGGAAGCGCCGCCGCCCGAGGTCCATCAACACACTCCGCCCCCGCCAGCCCCGCCTCCGCCGCAGATCGCGGCCCAGCGCGATCAATGGCCGCAGGACCTGTCCGGGTTCGCAGCCTGGTGGCTGTCCGAGCCAACACTCGATGGCGGACAGGTTGCGGGCCGGATCGCCCCACGCGGGCCAAATGGCGCGCGGCTGATGGTGCTGGTCGATCAGCCCGAGTCGGGAGATGCCCACAGCCTGCTGGCGGGCGAACAAGGCCGGATGGTGGGTGCGATTCTGGCGGCGCTGGGAATCGACCCCGAACAAACCTATTTCGCCAGCCTGTTGCCGCGGCACACCCCGATGGCTGATTGGGCGGCGCTGGGCGAAGCGGGCCTCGGCGAATTGGCGCTGCATCACGTAGCTTTGGCAGCTCCGCAGCGGGTGATTAGCTTCGGACCGCACGTCTCATCGCTTCTTGGCCACGACCGAACGAAAAGTGCTGAACCTTTGCAGCAATTTTACCATGTAGGCGCCAGCATTCCGGCTCTGGCAGCGCCAGGGCTGAACACCCTGTTGGCGCGGCCACGGGGCAAAGCGGTGTTGTGGCAGGCTCTGCTCAATTGGCAGACCCCCTGATCCGCAGCCCGGCGGGACTGATCGGGGACGTTTTTTTGCAACTGCCGAGTACCAGAAACCTTGCCATCGCGGCCTGCGCCACAGCGATTGCCGCGCTGACTGTTCCAGAGCAGGCCCGGGCCAACGCCGCCGCGATGGAATACTTCGCCAAGCGGGCTGACCGCAGCGGCGTGCCCAGCCTGCTGAGCAAGGAAGACCGCGACTACTATCGCCAACTGTTCACCGCGATCGACAAAAGCGAT
Source organism: Novosphingobium sp. (assembly GCA_009885425.1). Taxonomy (GTDB): domain Bacteria; phylum Pseudomonadota; class Alphaproteobacteria; order Sphingomonadales; family Sphingomonadaceae; genus Novosphingobium. Next base: position 4,755 of record VFKS01000371.1, on the reverse strand, counting down.
TGGCCGCGCGTCCAGACGCTGCTGGCACAGCGCCCCGACGGACCGCTGCATCAGGTGGCGCGGGCCGAGTATTATACCGCGTCCGGCTCGCCCAAGATCGAACTTGACGCCCTGAACGCTTGGCTGGCCGCCGGAGTTCAGTTGCCGCAGGCCGAGCAGATCACTGCGCTGGCCCAAAAACGTGGAGCCGCCGTGCTGCCCGCGTTGCCACAGGAAAACCGCCTGGTCAGCCAGCCCAGCTTTGCCAAGCGGATCCGCCCGCGTGAAGCCAATGACGGCACCATGCCGGGAGCGGTTGCAGCTGCGATCAACGGCAAGATCAAGGCCGACGATCCTGCCTCGGCCAAGGCCGTGCTCGACGGGATTGACACGCAGCTTTCCCCGCGTGCCCGCGCCGAATGGCGTTCGAAGGTGGCGTGGAGTTTCTACATCGAGAATGACGATGCCAGCGCCTATGCTCTGTCCCAGACCGCGCAGGACGGCGCTGGACCGTGGGTGGCTGAGGGCTGGTGGATCGCCGGCCTCGCGGCATGGCGACTGAATGACTGCAGCGGCGCGGCCGATGCCTTTGCCCGCACCGCGCAGCTTTCCGAAAATGCCGAGCTTACCGCCGCGGGCCATTATTGGCAGAGCCGCGCGCTGGTCCGCTGCCGCCAGCCGGAAAAGGCCGCTGCGCCGCTGAAGGCCGCTGCGCGGATGGACGAAACGCTCTATGGGATGCTGGCGGCCGAGCAATTGGGCATCAGCCTGCCCAAGACCCACGAAGCACCAGACTTCAATCAGAGCGACTGGCAGCAATTGCGCGATGTTCCCAATGTCCGCGTCGCGGTGATGCTGTCCGAGATTGGCGAGGATGGCCGCGCTGACGAAGTGCTGCGCCATCAGGCCCGGATCGGCCCGCCGCAGCACTATCAGCCGCTCTCCCGGCTGGCCCGCAGCCTTGGCACGCCGGGCACCCAACTGTGGATGTCCTACAATGCCCCGGCTGGCGGGCGGGCCGAACCCGCTTCGCGCTTTCCCACGCCCCGGTGGACCCCGGTGACCGGGTGGAAAGTCGACCCCGCGCTGGTCTATGCCCATACCCTGCAGGAATCGGTGTTCCGGACCAAGGCCGTCAGCCCGGCTGGCGCGCGCGGGTTGTTGCAGATCATGCCAGCCGCGGCCCGCGATCATGCCGGAGCGCTGGGCGTTTCAGGCAATGCCGGCGATCTGAACAAGCCCGAGGTCAATCTGGCTTTTGGCCAGCGCCATATGGAAATGCTGCGCGATTCGCCTGGCACCCAAGGCCTGCTGCCCAAGGTGATGGCCGCCTACAACGCCGGGCTGACCCCGATCACTCGCTGGCGCTACGAGATCAAGGATCAGGGTGATCCGCTGCTGTGGATCGAAAGCGTCCCCTATTGGGAGACGCGCGGCTATGTGAACATCGTGATGCGCAATTACTGGATGTATGAGCGGCAGGCCGGCGGCCCATCGGAAAGCCGGATGGCGCTGGTCCAGGGGATGTGGCCGACCTTTCCGGGGCTGACCGGATCACAAGCCGTGCGGATGCGCGCCGATGGAACGATCCAGCGTGGCCGTTGATCTAACGCGCACCTTCAAGCCGATCCGGATCGCGGTGCTGACCGTTTCGGACAGCCGCGACATGGCCAGCGACACCTCTGGCGCACTGCTGGAAGAGCGGATCAAGGCCGCCGGGCACAGCCTGGCCGCGCGCGCGGTGGTCAAGGATGAAGTCCCGGTGATCACTGGCAAGCTCAACGCGTGGATCGACGATGGCCTTGCCGATGCGATCATCACCACCGGCGGCACTGGCCTGACCGGACGCGATGTGACCCCTGAAGCGCTCGACTGGATCAAGGATAAAGACATCCCCGGCTTTGGCGAACTGTTCCGCTGGCTCAGCTATCGCAGCATTGGCACCAGCACCGTCCAGAGCCGCGCCTGCGCGGTGCTCGCGCGCGGGGTCTATATCTTCGCCCTGCCCGGATCGAACGGCGCGGTGAAAGACGGCTGGGACGGGATTCTGGCCGAGCAACTCGACAGCCGGAACCGGCCATGCAACTTTGTGGAACTGATGCCGCGGCTGCGCGAGGTTTAGTTCCCCCCCTTTTGGGGGAGGGGGAACTTGCTTTAATGTTCCATATATGTTCTCATCTGCCCATGCCACTCACCCCCCTCAACGGCCGCGGCGCGCAATCCGCAGCGGTGCCGCAACGCTTTGGCCTTGCTGCGCGGGAGGCGGATGGGGACTGGCTTGATGCGCGCGAGGGTATCGACGGGCCGGGCCCGAAACTGCGCACCACGGTTACCCTGGAACAGGCCCGCTCGATCCTCAGTTTCAACCAATCGCCCGACATCCCGTTTGACCGTTCAATCAATGCCTATCGCGGGTGCGAGCATGGCTGCGTTTATTGCTATGCCCGCCCCAGCCACGCCTTCCACGATCTCTCCCCCGGGCTTGATTTTGAGACCAAGTTGTTCGCCAAACCCAACGCGGCGCAGCTGCTGCGCGAGGCGTTGGCCAAACCGGGCTACAAGCCCGCGCCGATCGCGATGGGGACCAACACCGATCCCTATCAGCCGATCGAGGATTGCTATCGGATCACCCGCGCGGTGCTCGAGGTTTGCCTTGAAGCGCGACATCCGGTGACGATCACCACCAAGAGCGCGCGGGTGCTGCGCGATCTTGATTTGCTGAGCGAACTGGCAAAGCTGAACCTGACGGCGGTGTCGGTTTCGGTCACCAGCCTTGATCCGAAACTGTCAGGCCTGCTCGAACCGCGCGCCAGTTCCCCGGCCAAGCGGCTGGACGCGCTGGGCAAACTGGCAGCCTCTGGCGTCCCCGCGCACGTTTCGATCGCCCCGATCATCCCTTCAATCACTGACGAATTCATCGAGGGCATCCTGGCCGAAGCCGCTGCGCGCGGCGCGCAGACCGCCAGCTGGATCATGCTGCGCCTGCCGCACGAAGTCGCGCCACTATTCCGCGAATGGCTGGACGTGCACTACCCCGACCGCGCGAGCAAAGTAATGGGCATCATCCAATCGGTCCGGGAAGGCCGCGACAACGACCCCGGCTTTTTTACCCGGATGAAGCCGCTCGGCCCCTGGGCTGATGTGTTCCGCAGCCGCTTCCGGATTACCTGCACCCGGCTGGGACTGAACCGGGTTCAACCCAAGCTCGATTGCAGCCAGTTCGTACGGCCCGAACTGGGCGGGCAGATGCGGCTGCTCTAGCCCCCAAACCGGATCAGGCGGCTGTCCGCCACCGCCGCTGTCCGATGCGGCAAGACATCGCGGGCGTAGTCTTCGTTCTTGACCATCGCCAAGAAGGCGCCGCTGTTCGGATAACCCATCACGAAAACCTCGTCCCATTCGTCCGCTGGGCCGGTGACGACGCATTCCAGCGGCGGGTGCCAGATCATTGCCGCGCCGGAATCTGCGACCATTTCCTGAAAGCCGGCCTTGTAGATCGCATAGGCCTCGGCCCCAGTCAGGCCCTTGCCGTGGCTCGGATGGTCTTCCGGGTATTCGGCCATCGCCCGCAGCTTGATCAGGTTAAGCATCTGGATCGGCTGGTCGCGGGGCAGGTCCTTGAATACCTGAAAATTCTCGCGGCTGGGGTCGATGTAAGCTGTCATCCTATGCGTCCGCCAGCTTATAGTCGCGGAACTGCTCTCGCAGGTCTTTCTTGCTGACTTTGCCGGTGCCGCCGTGCGGGATTTCGGCGACGAATTCGACTGCATCGGGCAGCCACCATTTGGCAACTGTTTGCGCCAGGTGCGTCTTAATTTCGTCCGCACCGACCTCGGCTCCGGCCTTTTTGACCACGATCAGGATCGGGCGTTCGTCCCAGCGTGGGTGATAGATCCCAATGCAAGCCGCCTCGGCCACCGCCGGATGGCTCATCGCGGCGTTTTCCAGTTCGACCGAACTGATCCATTCGCCGCCGCTTTTGATCACGTCCTTGGTCCGGTCGGTCAGTTGCAGGGTGCCATCAGGATGGATTATCCCGACATCGCCGGTATCGAACCATTGCTCGGCATCAGTCGCGTCAGCCTCGGCTTTGAAATAGCGTTTGATCACCCACGGCCCGCGAACCTGAAGTGCACCTGACGTTTTGCCATCGCGGGGCAATTCTTGAGTCGGATCGTCGAGCGAGACGCAGCGGATCTCGACCCCGAACGGGGTGCGGCCCTGCATCGCCTTGATATCAACCTGCTGTTCAAAGCTGAGATCGTCCCAGTCCCAGGTTCGCGCGCCGGTGGTGCCGATCGGGCTGGTTTCAGTCATCCCCCAAGCGTGGGCGACATTGACCCCGGCTTTCATCAACCGTTCCAGCATGAAGCGCGGCGCGGCCGAGCCGCCGATGATCGCCTGGCGTAAATGCGGTAGCGTAACGCCGGTTGCATCCATATGCTGGAACGTGGCGAGCCAGACCGTAGGCACCCCGGCCGAATGGGTCACCTTTTCACGGTTCATCAGATCGCACAGCACCGCCGGATCGTTGACCGCCGAGAACACGAATTTGACCCCGGCCGCCGCTCCGCCCCACGGCAGGCCCCAACTGGCGGCATGGAACATCGGCACGACCGGCAGCATGATGCTGCGCGCGTCAAAATCGAACAACGCCGGCTGAATGCTGGTCATCGCGTGGAGCATGGTCGAGCGGTGCTCATAGAGCACGCCCTTGGGGTTACCCGTAGTGCCGCTGGTATAGCACAGCATGCAAGGATCGCGCTCGTCGCCTTG
>VFKS01000241.1 GCA_009885425.1 Novosphingobium sp. | reverse complement strand
TGAACAGGTGGCTGGCCTCGATCGCCTGGTCATAGGCCGCCAAGGGCACGTTCGCTGCGATACAGCGCTGCGCCTCAGCTTCGGCGGCCTGAAAGCCTTTGAACAGGCTGTCGGTATCGGCGACTTCGAAGTTGTATTTGGAGAATTCCTGCTCGTTCTTCAGGAACACATCGCCATAGCTGGCGCCTGAATTGTTGTAGGCGAGATCGTAGATGCTGTCCTTCCCCTGCAGGTACATCGCAAGACGCTCAAGGCCGTAGGTCAGTTCCCCTGCAACCGGCTTGCAATCGAACCCGCCCATTTGCTGGAAATAGGTGAACTGGCTGACTTCCATCCCATCGCACCACACTTCCCAGCCCAAGCCCCAAGCGCCCAAGGTGGGGCTTTCCCAGTCATCCTCAACAAAGCGGATGTCGTGCGCCAGCGGATCGATTCCGATCGCCAGCAGGCTGCCAAGGTAGAGCTCCTGAAAGTTTTCCGGGCTCGGCTTCATGATCACCTGATACTGATAGTAATGCTGCAGCCGGTTGGGGTTTTCGCCATAGCGGCCATCGGTCGGCCGGCGGCTTGGCTGAACATAGGCCGCACTCCAAGGCTCTGGCCCCAGACTGCGCAGCGTGGTGGCCGGGTGAAACGTCCCCGCGCCAACGCGCATGTCATAGGGCTGCAGGATCAGGCAGCCCTGCGCGCTCCAGAAGGCGTGGAGCCGAAGGATCATGTCCTGGAAACTGAGTGGGCCGGTGCTGTCGCTCATGGCCTTGGCCTTTGGCGGTTTGGCCTAGCCCGGTCAATATCCCACAATGTTCATCGACTGGCAGGATTTGCCCCGCTAGTGATCGTCTCATGCGCAAGATCAAAGCCCTCCTCGCCCCGCTCGCCGCCCTCGCCCTGGTCGGCCCGGCGGCAACGGCCCAGCAAAGCCACCACACTCCGATAAAGGTTGAGGCGGTCCCGGCCCCGGCGCTGGCCAAACCGGCGTTGTGGAAGATATCGGATGCCGACACCACGATTTACCTGTTCGGCACAATCCACCTGCTGCCCGAAGGGATCGATTGGTACCACGGCCCGATTGCCACCGCGTTTGCGCAGTCGGGCCAGCTCGTCACCGAAATTCCCGAAGTCAACCAGGGTGAATCTGTCTCGCTGATGCTCAAGCACGGCACCTTGCCGGCCGGGCAAAGCCTGCGCGGGCTGATGAATGCCGAGGAAAAGACCAAGTACGAAGCCGCGATGACCGGGCTGGGCCTGCCGCCTGCCGCTTTCGATCGTTACAAGCCGTGGTTTGCGGCAATGGCGCTGGCGATCCTGCCACTGCAACGCAAGGGTTACGCGCTGGACAACGGGGTCGAAGCGCAGCTCGACAAGCGTAACAAGGCGCTGGGCCGTTCGCGGATCGGGCTGGAGACGCTTGATTTTCAGCTTGGCATCTTCAACGGCTTTCCGCCTGATGTGCAGAAGACCTACCTGTTCGGGGTGATCGATGCCCTGCCCAACATCACCCAGGAAATCGACAAGATGGTCGGTTCGTGGAGCAAAGGCGATGCTGAGGCGCTGGCGCTGACGCTCAATACCGAAACCGACGATCCAGCGCTTTATGAGGCGCTGCTGACGGGCCGCAACCGCAACTGGGCGGCGTGGATCGACCAGCGGCTCGATCAGCCCGGCACCATATTCGTCGCGGTCGGCGCTGGCCATCTGGGCGGCAAGGGATCGGTGCAGGATTTCCTCGATGACCGCGGGATCAAGACGGTCCGTGTTCAATAGGGGCCTGTTGGCACTGCTGGCGGCGCTGATACTCGCGTCGTGCAGTCGTCCGGCTGAGGTAAACCCGGCACTGTGGTTGGCCGAAGGGCCGCAAGGGCAGAAAGTCTGGCTGTTCGGCACCATTCATTCGCTGCCGGCTCCAGTCCAATGGCGCTCAGCCAAGGTTGATGCGGCGTTGAAACAGGCCGACCGGCTGGTGCTGGAAGTGGCCGATATCACCGATGACACCAAAACCGCCAAGGCCTTTGCTGCGCTGGCCCAATCGCCGGGCCTGCCGCCACTAAACCAACGGATCGAGCCGGACTTGCGCGATGAACTGGCGGTCGAGCTGAAAGGCGGCGGGATCGCCCCGGCCCAGCTTGACCCCTACGAAACCTGGGCCGCTGCGCTGATGCTGCAACAGGCCGATAGCGCAGCCGGCGCGAGTGATGCCGCCAACGGGATCGACCGGGCCTTGGCCAAAGGCTGGTCTGGCCCGATCGCCGAGTTCGAAGGTGCCGCCGCCCAGCTTGCGATCTTTGATCGCTTGCCCGAGCCTCAGCAACGCGCGCTGCTCTCCGCCGTGGTGCGCGATGCACCCAGTCGTGATGCCCAAACGCTGGCGCTTCAGACCGCGTGGATGCGCGGTGACATGAATTTCATCGCGCGGACAACAGCCGAGGATTTCCTGAACCACCCTGAACTGCTTGAGGCTTTGCTGACCGGACGTAACCGCGCCTGGCTGGTGCAGCTCGATGCAATGCTGGCGCAAGGCGCGCGGCCATTTGTGGCAGTTGGCGCCGCGCATCTGGCCGGGGCGGATGGACTGCCCGCAATGCTGGGCGCGCGCGGCTGGAGAGTTACCCGGCTTCAGTAGCCTTGCATTTCCGAGCGCAAGCCGCTAACGGCCCGCGCTTCCCGTCATGGTCATCCCTGGAGGCGTGACGGAGAAAATGTTCAATCCAGAGTTTTTGAAAGGCTAGAGTTATGAGCGATACGCTGACCCTGCCGGCCGAGACGCGCGAACAGGCAGGCAAGGGAGCCTCCCGTGCACTGCGTCGTGAAGGCCGTGTCCCCGCTGTTGTCTATGGTGGCAAAGAAGACCCCGTGGCGATCCACATTGAAGAAAAGTTGCTGATCAAGCAGCTCGGCACTGGCCACTTCTTCAATTCGATCGTCGAGGTTGAAGTGGGCGGCAAAAAGCTGCGCACCCTGCCCAAGGACGTTGCGTTCCATCCGGTCACCGATCGCCCGCTCCACGTCGATTTCCTGCGCCTCTCGGCCGATTCGACCGTCAACGTTGCCGTGCCAGTGCTGTTCATCAACGAAGAAGCTTCGCCCGGGCTAAAGCGCGGCGCGGTGCTCAACATCGTTCGCCACGAGTTGGAACTGATCTGCGAGTCTGACAAGATCCCCGAAGACATCCAGATCGATGTCACCGGGCTTGATATCGGCGCCTCGATCCACATCAGCCACGTTGTTCTGCCGGCCGGCTCGAAGAGCGCGATCACCGATCGTGACTTCACCATCGCCACCATCGTTGCCCCTTCGGGCCTGCGCAGCGAAGAAGGCGATAACGCCAAGAGCGAAGCGGAGGCCTGATTGGCCACAACCGTTTGGCGCACCAGCGCGTAACGGTTGACCCCGCAAGGGCTTATAAGCCAATGTTCAGCCGGGCCGTGGCAACGCGGTCCGGCTTTTCATTTTGGGGGTCCATGATGCTTCGAACTGTCACTATCGCGCTTGCTCTGGCCGCGGCAACCGCTGCTCCGCAGGCCTATGCGGTAGAGAAAAAGCCCGAGGTGGCGACACCCAGCGATTTCGGCTGCGCCTTGCGGATGATGTTCATTGGCAACCGGGCTCGCGACGTTCTGAAGAACCCGGCCACGCTGGCGGAAAAGCGTACGGGCGCCGAAACACTAAGCAACGATGCGCGTCGGGCGTTTTTCTATTACCTTGGCCGGCTGGGCCCGGAATTTTCCGCCACTAATCGTTCGGACGAAGGCAAAACGCTGTTCACTGCAATGATCGCCACGCCAAAGGAATCGCTATCAATGGAGATCGCGGTCTGCATGGCCAATGCGGAAAAGGCCGAAAAGGATGCCCTCACCGCGATGAAATCGCCGACAGCCAAATAGGAGCCTGTGCCGGTGCAAATCTGGGTAGGTCTCGGCAATCCGGGGCCGCAATACACCTTTCACCGGCACAATGTCGGCTTCATGGTGGCGGACGCCATGGCCGAGATTCACGGCTTTGGCCCGGTGCAAAAGAAGTTTCTCGGCTGGACTCAGGAAGGCCGGATCGGGGGCGAGAAGGTCCTGCTGCTCAAACCTGCGACCTTCATGAACGAAAGCGGGCGCTCGGTTGGCGAAGCGTTGCGGTTTTACAAGCTCGGCACCGAGGCGCTGACGGTGTTTCATGACGAGCTCGATCTCGCCCCGTTCAAGGTCAAGGTGAAGCAGGGCGGCGGCACCGCCGGGCACAACGGGCTGCGCTCGATCGACCAGCACCTTGGCGCCGATTTCCGCCGGGTCCGGATCGGGATCGGCCATCCCGGACACAAGGACCGGGTGACGGGTTATGTTCTGGGCAACTATGCCAAGGCCGAGATGGACCCGCTGGCCGATATGCTTGGCGCGATCTGCGCCGAAGCCGATTGGCTGGCCAAAGGCGAAGACGCCCGCTTCATGAGCGAGCTGGCGCTGCGGATGGCGGATTAACCACCAATTCCGTCGGAATTCTTGACAAACCGGCATCTCGAAATCGGCAGTTAACCATTGTCAACCGCCGCAGTGCGGGATTGGCACGGGATTTGCTTCAACAATCGTTAATCAATTTTGATTGGGGGTTTCCGATGTCGTTCTTTCGCACTTTCGCTCCGGCACTGGCGCTGGGCGCCCTTACCCTGACCGCAACCCCGGCTTCGGCCGATGCCATTACGCTTGATGGCGGCGATGTCGGGCAAAGTTACACTTTCACTTTCAATGGTTTTTCGGATGGCAGTATCATCTCCGGGCTATCTGCCCTGGGCACTTTCACGCTGCAAGCGGTGACGGGAAACAGCTACAGGTTCGGCTATAGCGTCACCAACACGACCAGTGATCCCGTCAATTCGCGGATGTCTGGCTTTGCCTTCAACACCGATCCCAACATCACGAGCGCCAGCTCGACCGGCGCTTTCAGCTTTAACACGGTCGGCGGAAGCTATCCCAACGGCGTCGGCAATGTCGATGTCTGCTTTAAGGATGCCTCGACAGGTTCTTGCGCCGGCGGTGGCAGCGGCGGGCTGACCGATGGTCAGACCGGGACCGGGACCTTCACGCTGAACTTCGCGCAGCCGCTGACTTCGCTGACCTTGAGCGACTTCTTCAACCGCTATCAGTCGATCACCGGCGCGGGCAATGTCTCGTCGGCGACCGGATCCGGCACGCTGACCGGAACTTCGGGCGGGACCACCACTTCGACTTCGGGGGGAACCTCGGTTCCCGAGCCTGGCATGCTGGGCCTGTTCGGCGCTGCGCTGGTCGGGGTTGGCCTGATGCGCCGCCGCCAGCGGTTCACTGCGGCCTGATCTAGACGCTCCTATCCGGCGCGCTCGGCCTCGGCTAGGTGCGCCCGGATCGCCGAATTGCCCGGCGCCAGCTCGGCCGCCCGCCGCAGCAGGCGCCGGGCTTCGGCTTTATCCTTGCCAGTCTTGAATAGGACCCACCCGGCGGTATCAATCACCGACGGATTGTTGGGCGCTTCGTTGAGGGCGCGCTTTGCAAAACCAAGCGCCGCGTCGTGGTTGCCGAGCATTAACTGGGCATAGGCGATGTTATTGAGCACTAACGGGTTGCGGCCGTCGGTCACCGCCAGAATGCGCTCATAAGCTTGCACCGCCCCAGCCCAGTTGCCCTTGCGCATGGCCGCATCGGCATCGGCCAGATCGCGACCAGCGGCCTCGACCGCCGGCTGCTTGGCCCGCACCGCATAGCGGGCGGCGGCAGGATCGCCTGCGGCTTTGGCGGCTTTGGCGGCCAGATCAAGCTCTGCGTTACGGGCAGCCGGATGATCAGCAAACGGCTTGATTACCGCCAGCGCCCCGCGGGCATCGCCGCGCACCAGCATTGCTTCGGCCAACAGTTTTGCCGCATCGCGATTGCCCGGCATGACCCGCAGCACCGGTTGAAGCTGGGCGATCGCCTGTTCAGCCTGGCCCAATCGCAGC
>VFKS01000048.1 GCA_009885425.1 Novosphingobium sp. | reverse complement strand
GGCCGGGTCGCGCAAACCGGCACGGTCAAAGTGACCGAGAGCTATACGGTCGAGCGTTACAGCCACGTGATGCACATCGTCTCGAATGTGGTCGGGCGGCTGGACACGGCGCACCATGATGCGATTGACGCGGTGTTCGCAGGCTTCCCCGCCGGGACCGTAAGCGGCGCGCCAAAGGTTCGCGCCGCGCAGATCATCGCCGAACTGGAACCCGAAACCCGCGGCGCCTACGCGGGCGGCGTCGGCTATTTCGCCCCCGACGGCAACCTCGACAGCTGCATCGTGCTGCGTACCGGCGTGGTCAAAGACGGGATGCTGCATGTTCAGGCTGGTGCGGGCATTGTCGCCGACAGCGATCCGGCCTACGAACAACGCGAATGCGAGGCGAAAGCCGGGGCCCTGATCGCGGCAGCGCGCGAAGCGGTGCGCGTGGCCGGTGAGGCCGGGTTCGGACAATAATCAGGAGAGAGCGCATGACAGGCCAGCCGGTAGCTTTGATCACAGGGTGTTCCACCGGCGTCGGGCTTCATACCGCTGTCCGCCTCGCCGAAGCCGGTCATACCGTGGTCGCCACGATGCGCGATCCGGGCAAGCAGCAGGCGCTTCTCGATGCTTGCGCGGCGGCGGGGGTTTCGGTTGAGATTAGCCTGCTGGATGTTTGCAACCAAGGCTCGATTGATGCCGCGGTCACTGATGTGATCGCCCGCCATGGCCGGATTGATGTGCTGGTCAACAATGCCGGGGCCGGGTTCCTCGGCTCGGTCGAACAGACCGGTGATGCCGACCTGCGGCGGACGATGGAAACCAACTTCTTTGGCGTGTGGAACCTGACCAAGGCGGTTCTGCCGCAGATGCGCGCGCAAAGTTCTGGCAAAATCATCTCGGTCACCAGTGTCGGCGGCTTACTCGGCCAGCCGTTCAACGAGGCCTATTGCGCTGCCAAGTTCGCGGTCGAAGGGATGATGGAAGGGCTGGCACCGCTCGCCAAGCAATTCGGGGTCGATCTTTGTCTGGTCGAGCCGGGGCCGATCAACACCGAATTCGTCGCCTCAGTCCGCGCCACGTCGGCGGCGGTTCTGGCCTCCTTGCAGGAGCCTTATGCCACGCTGGCCCAGCGCTATATGGGCTCGACCGGCGATGTCTTCGCAACCTACGGCCAGACCGGCGACGAAATCGCCCGGATCATCGCCGCGCTGGCCACCAGTGCCAGTCCAAATTTCCGCACCATCACCTCTGAATTTGCCAAGGCGATGGTTTCCAGCAAGGTTGTCGATCCCACTGGCAACAGCGTGATCAAGATTTTCGCCGAACGTTTGAAGGGTTAAGCCATGCGTAAATTCATCCTCCTGTTCCTCGC
>VFKS01000315.1 GCA_009885425.1 Novosphingobium sp. | reverse complement strand
TCTCTGCGCTACGGCGCAAAGCACGCTTCATCGCCGCGCGCCAATCGACGCGCGCGCCGCGGTGGCTGGCTGTTGCCGGACGTGATGCCATCGTGCTTCCCCTGGTCTGCATTGGCGTTATGCGCCTGCCGGTGACTCCGCGTCAAGAATCCTTCCTTCGACAGGCTCAGGATGGGCGGGATTTCAGTTGTTCAATTCACCGCAAAAAGGCGTCGATCCCGGCCCAGCGGGGCCAGCCGTGGTCCTCGGCGCGCTGTGCATCCATCCCGCCCAACGCGATGACCGGACTTTCAGCCAGCGCAGCAAGCTGGTTGAAATTGGCTGGCCCAAGGCGCGCGCCCAGCGGATGTGACCGGGTCGGAAAAACCGGAGAGAGAAACATCCCATCAACCTTGGCCTGATTGGCGAGGGAGACTTCACGCAGATCGTGCACTGACGCAAACCGCAGCAATCCGTTGCTCTCGCCAAGTTTGTCAGGTGGGCCATAAATTCCGTCCGCAGCCCATGCTTCGGCGGTGTCAGCATCGCCTGCCAGCAACACCAGATGGCCGAATTGACGGCACACCATGCGCAAGGCCTCAAAGCGACGTTGCCGCGCCGTTGCACCGAGATGATAGTGCCGAAAGACGAACCCGCTGCTTGGTGGGATCTTGGCCAAAACCTGTTCCAGCACGGCGTCGTTGCGCGCATCTGAAATCAGCCAGATTGCGGGCAGGGGCTGGCGGTCGTGCATCGGCTCGCTATAGCAGCGCGGCATGAACGATCCAGCCACCCTGCTCGCCGATGTCCACGCCCGTATCGCGCAGGCCGCGAAAATTGCCGGGCGAAAGGCCGAAGAGATAACCCTGATAGCGGTCAGCAAGACCCATACCGCTGCCGAAATCGAACCGCTGATCACCGCCGGACAGCGCGTATTTGGCGAAAACCGAGTGCAAGAGGCTCAGAGTAAATGGCCCGTACTGCGCGCCGCCCATCCGGGGATCGAATTGCACCTGATCGGCCAGTTACAATCAAACAAGGCGGACGAGGCGGTGGCGCTGTTTGACTGCATCCATTCGCTCGACCGGCCCAGCCTGCTATCCGCGCTGAGCAAGGCGATGGACAAGGCCGGGCGGCGGGTGCCGTGCTTCGTGCAGGTCAATATCGGCGCGGAAGAGCAGAAAGGCGGCTGCGCGATTGCCGATCTGCCCGCGCTGCTCGCCGCTTCCCGCGCAGCAAACCTGCCGGTGATCGGCCTGATGTGCGTTCCCCCCGAAGGCATCGAAGCCGCGCCGTTCTTTGCCCTGCTCGACAAGCTGGCGCGCGATCATGGGCTGGAAGGCCGCAGCATGGGAATGTCGGGCGATTTTGAAACCGCAGTGATGCTGGGGGCGACCCATGTGCGGGTCGGCTCGGCGCTGTTTGGGGCGCGGGGTTAGAGCTTCCGCACGCTCTTTGCCAAGGTCTTGAACCGATCACCCGCGGCCTCGCGCACGGTGATTGTCACCGCACCAGTCTTGCTGGTGTTGAGATCCTCGACTGTTCCGCTTCGGCCCTTGTGCGTGCCGGCAATCACAGTGCAGCTATCGCCGTTCGCGACGGTCATCGCGCTTACCCCCCGTGCTTGTTCAGCTCTTCCCCGCTCAGGGTTACCACGTGCAGCAGGTTGGTCGATCCGGGCGTACCGAACGGGACCCCTGCCAGCGCGATCAGCTTCGATCCGGCGGTGCCAAAGCCCTGGCGCAGCGCCATCCGTTTGCCCTTGGCGATCATTTCTTCAAAGCTGCCGATGTCCTTGGTGGTAACCGCGTGGGTGCCCCAGAGCAGCGCCAGACGCCGAGCGATCCGCTGTGACGGGGTCAGCACCAGCATCGGTACCCGCGGGCGCTCGCGCGCCACGCGCCGGGCGGTGCTGCCAGAGCCGGTGAAGATGATGATCCCGGCGACCGTCATGGTTTCGGCAATCGCCGCGCTGGCCTGCGCCAGCGCCGAAGCGGTGGTCGCTTCGGGCCGCACGACCGTAAAGTGGATCCGTTCCGAATAGCCCGGATCATTTTCGACCTGCTCGGCGATCCGGTGCATGATTGTGACCGCCTCGACCGGCCAGGCCCCGCTGGCAGTTTCGGCGGACAGCATAACCGCATCGGCGCCGTCATAGACCGCATTGGCGACGTCGGACACTTCGGCGCGGGTCGGCGCCGGGCTTTCGATCATCGATTCGAGCATTTGCGTGGCCACAACCACCGGCTTGCCGCTGCGGCGGGTGATCGCGACAATCCGCTTCTGGATCGGCGGAACTTCCTCAGGATTGAGCTCGACCCCCAGATCGCCGCGCGCGACCATAATCCCATCGGCGAGTTCGATGATCTCTTCCAGCCGCTCAACCGCGGCCGGCTTTTCGATCTTGGCCATCAGCGCGGTCTGCGAGGTGCCCATCAGCTTGCGCGCCTCGGCCACGTCTTCGGGCCGCTGGACGAACGACAGCGCGATCCAATCGGCGCCCTGATCAAGCGCAAAGGTCAGATCGCGGCGGTCTTTTTCGGTCAAGGCCGGGATCGGCACCACGGCATCGGGGACATTGACGCCCTTGCGGTCTGAAATCACCCCGCCAACCTCGGCCGAGCACAAGATCCGGTCGTCTCCAGCCTCAATCACCCGCAGCCGCAGCTTGCCATCGTCAATCAGCAGGCGTTGACCCTTTCTGAGTACGCCGAACAATTCGGGGTGAGGTAGGCAAACCCGGTTCTCGTCGCCCGGAGTAGGATCGCGATCAAAGGTAAAGTGACCCGAATGGCGGATCACCGCCTTGCCATCCTTGAACTGGCCGACCCGCAGCTTGGGGCCCTGCAGGTCACACAGCACCGCGACCGGGCGGCCCAACGCCTTTTCAACTTCGCGGATCGCGGTAATCGTCGCAGCATGGGTCTCGTGATCGCCGTGGCTCATGTTGACGCGGAACGCATCGGCCCCGGCGCGCAGCAGCTTTTCGATCATCTCGGGCGTGCGGCTGGCCGGGCCAAGTGTTGCCAGGATTTTGACCTTGCGGCCGCGCGGATCGATCTTTGCCACGGATACCTCTTCCTCTGTTGGCCTTCCCTATGGCAAAGCCGTCGGCAAAACCCAAGGATATCCCCATGAGCTGCTCTGAAAATACGAATGCGACTGCGGACGATCCGCTCGAAAGTCTGGATGATGCCGTTGCTGCCGCCGCATTCCGCCGCCTTGTCCGCCATTTGCGTCACCGCCATGACGCGCAGAACATCGACCTGATGGG
>VFKS01000440.1 GCA_009885425.1 Novosphingobium sp. | reverse complement strand
CGGATCAGCCGGATATAGGTATCGGCGACCACTTGGTTGATCTGATCCCACGAAAACGCCTCGCTGCGCTTTTCGCCGGCTTTGCCGTGCTTGGCGCGCAGCTTGGGGTCTTCGACATAGGCCCTCAGCGCCTCGGCGAACTGGTGGACCGCGCCGGGGCGGATCAGGCGGCCGGAAACGCCGTTATCGACCAGGTTCTGGCTCCCGGTTGCGGCCGCCGCCACCACCGGTAAGCGGCAAGCCATCGCCTCAAGGCTGACATTGCCGAAGGTTTCGGTGGTCGATGGGAAGAATAGCACGTCCATCGAGGCGACCGCCTTGCCCAGGTCCTGACCCGACATGAACCCTGCGAACACTGCGTCGGGCAGCCGCGCCTCAAGCCAAGCGCGCGCCGGACCATCGCCGACGATCAGTGTGCGATGAACCACGCCGCGGCGGCGCAATTCGTCGATCGTATCGGCAAATACGTCGAGGCCCTTTTCCATCACCAGCCGGCTGTGAAAGCCCACCACAACGTCGCTGTCTGTTATTCCCAGACTGCGGCGCCAGGCCATATCGCGCAAGCCCGGGTGAAAAGCATCGCGGTCCACCCCGCGTGACCAGATGTCGATATCGTAATTCATCCGCTGATCGCGCAGCACCTGGGCAAAGCTCTCAGACGGGGCGACCAGCGCATCGCAGCGGCGATAGAACCGGCGCAAGATTGCTTCGACTACCGGCTCGAACCAGGCCATGTTGTAATAGCGGAAATAGGTTTCGAACCGGGTGTGGACCGATGCCAGCACCGGCAATCCCAGATGGCGGGCCCAGCTGACTGCGCGGTGCCCACTGACATCGGGGGCAGCAACGTGGACTACATTGGGATTGAATGCCGCCAGATCGCGCCTGATCCGCCGGTTCATGCCGGCCGAAAGGCGGTATTCGGCCCTGGTCGGGATCGGCAGTGAGGGCAGGCTGACCAGATCGCCGTGCGGCTCAAACGCTGGTTCGTCCGTAGTCGGCGAATAGACCCGGACCTGTGCGCCCGTCCGCAACAGGTACTCGACCAGCCGGTTAAGCGCCTGATTCGCCCCATCGCGAACGTAGTTGTAGTTTCCTGAAAACAGGGCGATCCGCAGGTCGGAGGTGTTCATTTTGGCGCCCCGTTGCGTGAATAACCTGACAACTCTGACAGGTTTCTCGGCAGCAAAAATTGGCCGGCTTGACCGGACTGCCCTGCGCTTGCGTGGGCGGGACACGAAGGGAGGAGCGGCGGCACGGACATGGGCACGAGCGTTAGGGCAGCCGGGGCGATTAGGAAAGCCTGTTGCCGCCGCCACTCTGGCTGACTGACTGGGTCCATAGAGGTAATTCTGCATACAGCCGGATATTGGCAGTTTCGGCGATGATCATGCCTTCAGATTACTCCGGCGGTCCGCGCGCGATTGACAGCTTCGAAACGGCTGGTTGCGCTGGTAGCTCGCATTGCTTGCTCCAAATGGGATTTGATTGTGGACGGAGCCACGCCCATTTCAGATGCAATTGCTTTGTTCGATTTCCCTTCCGCCACCAGGGCAATGACCCTGCGCTGTTGGTCAGTCAAACGGATGGTCGAAGCAGTCGCCTGCGCTGGGGTTGCATTGAGTTCCAGCACACGTGGTGGAACATGGCGTTCCCCAGCGAGGATCAGATGGATGGCCGCAATGATTACCTTACTTCCTTTGTCCTTTTCGACAAAGCCGTTCACGCCGTGCTGCAGCAATTGGAGCATCAATGCATCGTCTCGCTGCCCAGTGATGATCAGGATCGGCATATCGGGTGCGACCTGCTTGAGTTGAACTATACCAGATTGCGCCTCCGCTCCCGGCATCAACAGATCGCAAATACACAGCTCGAACCCGCGCGCCGCAGCCGCCCACGCATCGGGAAAAGAACCTGCCTCGGCGATTTCGACGCCGGGCCAATTGCCAATGACAGTTCCCGCGATCGCTTCGCGAACAAGCGCGTGATCATCGCAGATCAGCACACTGTTCACAGCCTTGCTCCCTTGTCGCCGGGCAGTGCCAGGCAAAAAGCAGCGCCGCGCTTGCACCGCAGGTCAAGGCGAACGGTACCCCTCATCAAGCTGGCTAACCGACTTACTGAGGCAAGCCCTAGCCCGAAGCCGCCCCGGACAGGCGATTGCGAATTGCTCCCTTGCTTGTAATCGTCAAAAATTGCGTTCTGCTCTCCTTCAGCGATACCCACTCCGTTGTCGACGACCCAGATCGAATGACGATCCGGCGCGCTAAAACAACACAGCGACACACTGGTCCCACCAGAATGAACAATCGCGTTCTGGATCAAGTTCCCCACCAATCGTTCGAGCAAGGCCATATCGGCAAACACGACAGACGGGCGGCCGCGCACATCGATTGTCATGCCGGCCTGAGAGGCCATTGGGGCATATTGTTCGGCCAAGTCGCCGAGAAAGTTTTTAAGTTCAATGGCTTGGGGGTGCGGCGTCACGGCGTCGGCCTCTAGCTGCATATGGTAGAGCATATTCCCAAGCATCTTCTGCGCCGAAACGATGGCCCGCCCCAACGCGGATAACGTGCGCGTTGCGGCTGGCGTTGAAACGGCTGCGGATAATTGTTCGCTGAATAGTCGAGCCGCTTGCAGCGGTTGGCCCAGATCGTGCGAGGCCGTCGAGATAAACCGGGTTTTCGCGTCCCGTTCTTCCGAGACTTCAGCAACAGCAATTGCGAGTTCATCCGCCGTGGCCCGTGCCGCTTCCCGGGCCTCTACTGCGTTGGCCACAATCTTGTGAACAGAGTTGATTCCCTTGAGCAGAAAGGCACCATAACCTAACACGATCAGCGCCAGAAGTTGTCCTATCTGTCCTTCGTAAATATAGAGAAATAGTGCAAATGAACCCAAAACGGTCATCACACTGCGGCGCAAGCGCAAGACGTTACCAGGCTCGGACAATATGCCGCTTGGGATGTATCCAATGTAGAACGCGGTCGCGAAAATCAGCTCTGGCTGGCCCGCATGAGGGAGCAACATGAACATCGAAGCGACCGCTAGCAACTCGTCACCGAGGCCGACAATACGCTCGAACTGCATCCAACGTTTCACTGCACCGATACCGCGTTTCTCCGCCACGATATATGCGACGTGAAGTCCTGCCATGGAGAGCAGGCAGGCAATTGCCACGACCTCCCATAGTCGCATCGTGCTGGCTGGCGTCAACGGAGCCATCAGCCACCACAGTCCCAGATTTGCGGCAATGTAGAGCAGTTGCCCTGACCACATATTCGATGGCCTGACGAGCAGGTTCATCGCCTCCTCGTCGTGGCTGAACTCTCGTGTTTGCGAACCCAACAAGGCGCCCATCAAATACTCCGATCAGCAGAACCTTGCGCAGGCATGGTCACCCAAAATGAGTGGCGTCAATATATTGATGGATAAACAAAAAGTACCGTGGGTCAACCAAAGGCGCGCGCTGGCCGACGTGGCTTGATCTCCCCCAATCTCCCCCAAATTCTCCCCCAATTAGCGGACAGACTGCGCCGCCAAGATCGGTCACCATTTGGGAATTGCTGAAACCATTCCAAATTGGGAAACTGATCATGATTCTGCAGAAACTGACTAAGCGATCGATAACCGTTGTGGGCCTGAGCGCCTCCAGTCTCGCGCTGTTTGCGTCGAGCGCCATGGCTCAGTCCACAGTGTGGGACGCGACATCGCAATTCTCTGCGCCAACGCAACCTGCCAATTGGGCTTACTTGCAGCGGACAGGTGCAGGATGTGTGACGCCGGGCTCGGTGCTTCCAGCGGGCTACAGCCCGGCCCCCGGATTGGTCGGTTATATCGCTGGGCCAATACCACTCGTCGCAAAGAATACTAACACGACCCAAACGGCCTTCAGTTCGGTGAAAGTCGATGCTGGCAAGCTGTGGATGCACCCCGGCACGAAAGGCGAATGTGCCGTCGTGCGGTTCAAGGCCCCGTCGGCAGGCACCTATGTGGTCGAAGTGACGATGAAGGCAATCGACGTGGCTTCGCCTAACGTCGTGCGCGGATATGTTTTCGGAAGCAATGCACCAGCCGTTGCAGTCGGAGGGCTGGAAACGCTGAACGCGGGCGGCGCCTATGGCACGACAAAGAGCTTTACGCGGACGGTGAGCGTCCTTGGCGCGAACCGTTACATTGATTTTGCAATTGATGACGGCGCCAACGCCGATCCATTGGGGCCGTTCCGGTTCGATTCGACTCAAGTCGAATTGCGGATCTGCCGCATCGGCGGGCCAGGCATGGGCGGTGTAATGGGCGGTGACATCAAGCGCTGCGACCGGCCACGCTAATCTGCCGACTCCAATTCCAATCGCACCAACAAACTATTTTGGGGACGCCTTGGTGGCGTCCCCAAAAACCTATGAGATCAAAGCTTACGCCACTTCCTTCTTGCGCCCGGCCTTCTTGCGCTCGTTCGGGTCGAGCAGGGCCTTGCGCAGGCGGATGGATTTAGGCGTCACTTCGACCATTTCATCGTCGTCGACATAGGCAATGGCCTGTTCCAGCGTCATGATCCGCGGTGGGGTCAGGCGGATTGCGTCGTCCTTGCCGGTCGAGCGGAAGTTGGTCAGCTGCTTGGACTTCATCGGATTGACTTCAAGATCGTCCGGTTTGGCGTTTTCGCCAATGATCATGCCCTCATAGATCTTGTCCTGCGGGCGCACGAACAGCACGCCGCGTTCTTCGAGCATAT
>VFKS01000229.1 GCA_009885425.1 Novosphingobium sp. | reverse complement strand
GACGGCGATCACTATGTGCTGAACGGGACCAAGCAGTTTATCAGCGGCGCAGGCTACAACGACATCTATGTCTGCATGGTCCGGACCAACGACAACGGCGCAAAAGGCATTTCGTGCCTGGTGGTCGAAAAGGACACCCCCGGGCTGTCGTTCGGCGCGCCGGAAAAGAAGCTCGGCTGGAACGCCAGCCCGACGGCGCAAGTGGTGTTTGAGGACTGCCGCGTGCCGGTCGCCAACCGGGTCGGCGCAGAGGGTGACGGGTTCCGCTTTGCCATGGCCGGGCTTGATGGCGGACGGCTCAATATCGGCGCTTGCTCGCTCGGCGGGGCGCAGCGCTGTCTGGATGAGGCGGTAAAGTACACCAAGGAGCGCCAGCAGTTTGGCCAGCCGATTGCCGATTTCCAGAACACCCAGTTCATGCTGGCCGACATGGCGACCGATCTGGAAGCGGCCCGCGCGCTGCTTTACCTCGCCGCCTGCAAAGTCAGCGCTAATGCCCCCGACAAGAGCCGCTTTTCGGCGATGGCCAAGCGGCTGGCGACTGACAGCGGCAGCAAGATCGTCAACGATGCGCTGCAACTGTTCGGCGGCTATGGCTATCTGCGCGACTATCCGATCGAACGGTTCTGGCGCGATTTGCGGGTCCATTCGATCCTTGAAGGGACCAATCAGGTAATGCGGATGATCGTCGGCCGGGATCTGCTGCGGCAATGACTGGGATGCGCTTGGGCATGATCACGCTGGTGGTGCCCGACTATGACGAGGCGATCGCCTTTTTTGTCCGCAAACTGGGTTTCACGCTGGCCGCCGACCGGCCCGAAAGCGATACCAAGCGCTGGGTTGAGGTCGAGGCCGGATCGGGTCTGCGTCTGCTGCTGGCCAAGGCCGCGAACGAAGGTCAGGCCGCTGCGATTGGCAAGCAGGCGGGCGGGCGAGTCGGATTTTTCCTCTACACCGATGATTTCGAAGCGAGCTATCAGGCGATGAAGGCCAAAGGCGTGGCCTTTGCGGAGGAACCGCGTCATGAGGCCTATGGCTCTGTCGCCGTGTTTGAGGATCTGGTCGGCAACCGCTGGGACCTGATCGAGCTTGCTGGAACGACGCAATGACTGAAGACATGATCATCCGCCGCGAAGGCTCTGCCGCCTTCCTCTCGCTCAACCGCCCGCAGGCGATCCATGCGCTGACCCAGGGCATGGACCACGCCATGACCGAGGCTCTGCTAGGCTGGAAGGACGATCCAGCGGTGGCCAGCGTGATCATCGACCATGCGGTAGGCCGCGGCTTTTGCGCTGGCGGCGATATCGCCTTCCTGCGCAATTCGGCGCTGAACGATGGCGGCGTATCGGGGCGGCGGTTCTTCTATGAAGAATACCAGCTCAACCATCTGTTGATGACCTATCCCAAGCCGGTGGTGGCCTTCATGGACGGGATCACCATGGGTGGCGGCGTCGGAATTTCGCAGCCCGCGCGGTTCCGCGTCGCGACCGAGAACACCCGCTTTGCCATGCCGGAAACCGGGATCGGGCTGTTTCCTGACGTGGGCGGCGGCTGGCACCTGTCGCGGCTCAAGGGCCGGATCGGGCCGTTTCTGGCGCTAACCGGGGCGCGGCTGGATGGGGCCGAATGCCTCTGGGCAGGCCTCGCCACGCACTACCTGCCCAGCGCCGCGCTGGCTGAGGCCAAGGCCCGGATTGCACAGGGGGAAGAGCCGGGTCAGGTGCTGACCGACCTGTCCGCCGCCCCGCCCGAAGCGCGCATCGCAAACAACGCCGCGCTGATCGCCCGGCACTTTGCCTCGGACCGCTTTGAGGACATTCTCGCCAGCCTCGAAGCCGATGGTGGCGAATGGGCAGCCAACGAACTCGCGACACTGAGGGCCAAATCGCCCCAGACCTGCAAGGTCGCACTGCGGCAGTTGCACGACAGTCTG